>DBFVHV010000253.1:0-7202 GCA_048524165.1 Streptococcus sp. | reverse complement strand
ACCGTGGTCAACTTCACGCTCAGAAACATAAATTTGTGCCAGATAGACAGCGTCCGCTTCATTTAAAGCCTCAGCAAATTCATCAAGAAGAGCAATGGTACGGGTAAAAGTATGTGGTTGGAAAATAGCAACGATTTCTTTAGATGGGTACTTTTGACGTGCTGCATCTAGCGTTGCAATAATTTCAGTTGGGTGGTGAGCAAAGTCATCGATGATAACAGTATCGCTAATAATTTTCTCTGTGAAACGGCGTTTAACCCCTGAGAAAGTTTTTAGATGTTCAGCAACCAAGGCCATATCAAAACCAGCCACATAAAGGTTACCGATAACCGCAGTTGCGTTCAAGATATTGTGACGACCATAAGCTGGCACATGGAATTCTCCAAGGATTTGTCCGTCGTGTTTCACCTTGAAGTTAGACCCTGTCGTTGTACGAACAATATCCGTTGCCATAAAGTCATCATTTTCTTCGAAACCATAGTAATAGATTGGTGCATTAGCTGTGATTTTACGAAGATATTGGTCCCCACCATAAACAAAGAGCCCTTTTTGCACCTGTTTAGCATAATCATCGAATGCAGAGAAAACATCATCGATACTTGTAAAGTAATCTGGATGGTCAAAATCAATATTAGTAATGATTGAATAGGCTGGATGATATGGCATAAAATGACGTTCATACTCATCAGACTCAAAGACAAAGTTTTGCGCATTGGCAGATCCACGTCCGGTTCCGTCACCGATAAGGTATGATGTGTCTGTGATATTTTTCATAACATGTGACAAGAGACCTGTTGTAGAAGTCTTGCCATGTGCACCTGCCACACCAAAGCTAGTGAATTGGTCCATGAAGTGTCCCAAGAACTCATGATAACGCTTGAAGCTATAACCATTCTTGATAGCAAAGGCCACTTCAACATTATTGTCTTCACGGAAGGCATTTCCAGCAATTAGTTCAACATCTTCAGTGATGTTTTTTTCATCGAAAGGAAGAATTGGAATACCCGCTTGCTCAAGACCACGTTGAGTGAAGTAGTATTTTTCCACATCTGAACCTTGAACCTTGTGTCCCATTTGGTGGAGCATCAAAGCCAAAGCCGACATACCAGATCCTTTAATTCCAATAAAATGATAAGTTTTTGACATAGTTTCTCCTTACAATCGCACTGCGATTAGTTTGCGTCTTCTAAATGCGTCAAATTTAGTTCTTGAGCAACTTGGTGTTCACGGTAAGTTTGACGCTCTGGGTAATTATAAACCTGGCTACGTTTCAAGAAGTCATAGCTATTTTTCTTGACGTTCTTACGAGATGGGTTACTAGGTTGTTGATAAGTTGGAGCTACTTCTGCCAAGATATATGTATCTTGTTTCAGACGATTTGCCAAATGATGGATTTTTGAGTGTTTCCCATTAGGTGCTAATGTTCTCTTGATAGCACTTACAGGAGCCCCCAAGATAGATGCTGTCACTGGTCCCTCGTCCGTTGTTACAGCAACTGGCTCAACAGTAGCCTCAAAGCTTGGTTTAATGTCTACCTTAGGATTAGTAGCTAGTGAACGGCTATTCGTATGTTTCGTTGGTTGAACTTCTTGGCGTAGGTATTTTTGGCGTTTCTCACGTACGTCACGCTTTGCCTTTTCACGGGCTTCTTCAGCATAAGTCATTTCAGCCTCTTGTGTTTCAACTCGTTTTGAAGCCTGCTTACGTTTGCGAGGCTTGGCTGACAAGAATTCATGGTTCGGCAAGAAATCATTGTAGTCCTTATCCTGATAAGGGCCACGGATATTAGTGATTAAATCTTCATTTTCGTATAGGCGCATAGAGACAGGTTCTTGTAAGCAAGGTTCCCCGTCCGGAATCAGCGGAAATTGTCGTCTTTGGCGATGCATAAAAGACTTCCTTTCGTTTTCGAGATGATGCGTATCTTAATATAAACAATCGGGAATGGGTAGATACGTCTTGCAATATCCTATTATAGCCTAATTCAAAAGATTTGCCTAGTGTCATTTTTGTGTTTTAGTATTCCAATATTAAATATAACAAATTAAGATATTGCAATACCAAGAATTTCTTTAATATCCTCAACCGTCATGCTGGCACGGCTTTCATTGCCATCCAATACTGTTGTAACGAGGTTTTTCTTACCTTCTTGAAGCTCAAGAATCTTCTCTTCGATAGTACCTCTTGTAATCAAACGGTAAACTTCGACATTTTGTTCCTGACCTATACGATGAGCACGACTAATAGCCTGCATTTCCACCGCTGGATTCCACCAGAGGTCAATCAGAATAACTGTATCAGCACCAGTCAAGTTGAGCCCTACACCCCCTGCTTTTAAAGAAATCAAAAAGGCATCACGACTTCCCTGATTGAAGGCTCTGGTCATCTCCTGACGACTATCAGATGGGGTTGACCCTGTTAGCTTATAAGAGGAAATGCCTAACTCTTGTAAAAGCTCCTCTGTAATATCTAACATCCCTCGAAATTGTGAAAAGATAAGGACACGATGGTCTGATTCCTTAATTTGACTAAGTAGGTCTCTAAGACTATCTAATTTCCCACTATCACCAGCGTAATCCATAAAGAGGGCTGGCGTGTCACAGATTTGACGTAAGCGGGTGATTCCTGACAAGATTTCCACCTTACGACGATTGATTTCCTGGTCACTTGCAGAAATTAAAACTTGTTGCATCTGTTGTAATTGCGCTAAATAAATAGCCTTTTGAGCATCCGACAATTCACTTTGGTGAGTAATTTCAATCAAGTCTGGTAAATCAGGAAGGACCTCTTCTTTTTTACGTCTAAGAATAAATGGAGAAATGTACCGAGCCACTTCCTTAGGTGTTAACTTAAGAAAAGTTTTCTTAGCTGGTAAAAGCCCTGGTAAAATAATCTGGAAAATAGACCAAATCTCCAACAAATGATTTTCAATAGGCGTTCCAGACAGAGCTAGGCAATGCGGAACAGAAAAATCACGTAAATATTGAGCAATCTTCGTCTGAGTATTCTTCATGACCTGAGCCTCATCTAGAATGAGATAATCATAGTGACCAGCCTTATAAGCATCAAAATCCTGACGGAAGGAAGCATAGCTGGTAATAATAATCTGATGGTCTTCTGCGATGATTTCATCACGTTTTGGCTTAAGTCCGTAAGAAACTGCTACATCTAGCTGAGGAGCAAATTTTTTAAACTCATCCTGCCAATTGTAAATCAAACTCGAGGGCGATAGAACCAAGACTCGTTGTCCTTCCTCTAAATGTGCAGAAAGATAAGCAATGGTCTGTAAAGTTTTTCCCAACCCCATATCATCGGCTAAAATACCACCAAATCCATAGTGATGCAACATTGATAGCCATTGAACTCCTCTTTCTTGGTAGGGACGAAGGTCAACTTCTACCTGATAGGCCGGCAAGTCGAACGTTTCTGGTTTTCTCAAATGTTTCGTTAGCTGTTGAAAATCTTTTGAAAAACGAACAGAATCATTTTCTGAAAGAGAGCCCATCAATTGATAGGCGGCTAATTGATGGAGTTCCAGATGCCCTCGTCCCGAATAACGGGCCCTCAAAGTTCTGAGACTCTCACTGATACGATGTGTCCCCTCATCGAAGACAATCAACTGACCACTACGATTAATAAAGTAGGGCGCGCTTTCCATCAAGGCTTCTAAAGCATGATCCACATCCTCATCATCGAGACTTGAAAAATCAAACGAAATATCTAATAGATTTCCCTGACGCTCTACCTGAACTTGTGGACTCTCTTCAACACGTAAGTCACGCAACTCCTGTCCAATAAGAACTGGCCCTGCATTTTCAAAAGCTGGCAGAGTATTCATAAAGAAATCATAGAGCTCTTGATTGCTATTTAAGCGTTTAGATGACTGAAAATCAGAGGTAAATCCATGTTTAGCCATCAAACGGAAAATAGCCTGCTCATGACGATAGTTACTAGTAAAGCCTAAATGACTCAACTCATGACGATCACCCACAACATATCCATCAAAATCAAAAGCCAATGTCAGCGCAATCTCGCGTTCACCTTTCAAATCAAAGCGAAATCTCGGGGTGAAATCCTTGATATTAAAGGCTTTTGGAGCTTTAACCGGTCCCATAGTCTTAAAATCAAAAAGACTAGCAGCCAAGATGGCTTGTTCTTCTAGATTGAAACTGACATGTTTATTCAAATCGCTTCCGATAGGGAGAGAACGTAAGCCAAGCAAAAGTTTTTGCTGTTTTCTATTAAGACGATAGAAAACACCCTGATAAAAGAGAATACGATTATTAAAAAATGTTTGGCTATTTTTCTCAGCGACAGTCAATTCAATCATTTTGGGCTCGACACAAATATCAAACGAGAAAAGATTGGCTTCAGCAGTCAAATCCTCTACCAAAAGGCAGCGATATTCAATACCTTCCCATTCGAACCTAAAGCCATCCAAATCTTGCATCAACCCCAATCCCTCCTCAAAAAAACCATAAGGGAGACTAAGGTGTCGTGCATTATTCGGTAAAATAAAGGTTAAATTTGTTTTGGCTTCATCTGGAATCATCCGTCCTAAAAAGTCTAAAAATGCTTGTGAAGCCTGATCAAACTGAATGAGTGATAGAGGTTCATAGTAATTCTTACCTATCTGATAATAGCCTTCAGTCTCTACAAGCTTAAGAAAGGCTGGGATATCTCGAATGACGTAAGAACGTTCATCTGGTAAGCGACGTAAACGTAAACTCCACCAAATTTCTGAACCAAAGGTAGCTTCCTCTCCCTCTACCGTGAGGCTATACCTAACAGTATCATCCTCATTCAGAGAGAGACCCTCTAAAAATAAACCACCAAAAGAATGCCCTCGTTCTTGGTCCTGGGCAGACTCTTGTTTCTCCTCTAATTCTGCTAAGAGACGCTGACCTTCCTTATCATTTTTTAGGTAATACTCAACCGCTGCCAAATGGGAACAATAGCCTTTTTGAGCGAAAAAATCACAGTCACACGTGATTTCAGAATCATCGAGTGCATAAATCAAATGATGTTGGCCAACTGTCGTGTCCAACTGAGTTTCTGAGACCTGATGAATGGTAATTAAACCCTTTTCAAAAAGTTCAATTCCCTCATTACGGACTCTACCCGGCATCAATTTCGCCATAGTATTCACTCCTATCTTATCCCTCTATTATAGCACAAAATCCTTATAAACTCGGCCTCCACCAAGATAAAACAAAAAACACTCCCTAGGGAGTGTCGCCGATTATTATTCATAATCAAGTTTATCTGAGTGACCTGAACCATTACCTACATAGTAACCTGTCTTACAGTTGATACTAAAGAGATAAGTTCCATCTGGAAGGTACAAGTTGTAGTAACCATTTCCGTTGATGATGTTGACTGGCTCAAGGATAAAGTTATCTCCTGAGAAGTAACCACGTGAGTGAGATGTTTCAATTATCTTATCAAGAACACCATCAGCCCAAGTCCAAGCTGGATTACTTGTATCCGCTACTACGTTTGCATTGTAAGGCACACGAGAACGATCACGTTGAAGGATAGATGGATTGTAATTTGTGATGCCTCGTGTCACAACTGTTGAAGCTGCAGCTGAGCCACCAGAAGTTCCACCAGCTACACCTGTTGCACCTGAATTAGCTGCTCCATTTTGTGCGCCAGAAGTATTCGATGTTGCCGCATCACCACCATTAGAAGTTGCTCCAGATGTGTTATCTCCTGAAGGAGTAGCAGTTTTAACGCTTTCAGAAGCTGTTGCTGCAGAGGTTGCACTTGCAGCCTTAGCTTTTTCTTCAAGCTGTGTTTTACCGCCCTTAATGGCTTCTTGGATAGTGCTATCAAGACTAGCATTGCCAGTTTTTGTTACACTTTCTGGAAGATCATTAAAGTTGGCATCAGATTTAACTGAGATAGAGGCATTGTAGCTACCGTCTACAAGTGCATCGGATTCATACTTACTATTGACTTTTTGAATAGCTTCAATTTGCTTCTTCAAGTTATCGTATTTGGTTTTAGCCACATCATAATACTTGGTTTTTTCCAATTTTTTAAGTAGTTTTTCCAAGTCTGATAGCTTACCAAATTGATCATTAGCTAGTTTTGTTTGCTCATCATCTGTGAAGAAATTCTTATACATGTCTTCAAAGGCTTTATTATCAGAAGCTGAAGTGTCCTTGCTTGATGATGAGGTCACTGCTGAAGAGGAGGTGCTTGTTGTTTTCGCAGATTGGCTATGTGTTCCTTTATAAAGAGCATAGCTACCACCAATTATAGCTAGAGCAAGAACCGTGAGAGCACCGATAACAACACCTTTACGGCGGTAAACTGGAATATCACCATCAAAGATACCCTTATGAGATGGAGAAATAGACTCCGAAGAGATTCTGTCTTCTGCTGATGGACGATTAACTGTCATAGACACTTTTGGTGTTGCTTTTGCTTCATCAGCCTTAGATCCTGTTACACCGGCAACTGTTGCAGCAATAGCTTCTAAGTCAATTGTTTCTGAGACTGCAGCATCATCCAACAGAGGTTTAGAGTCTTGTGGTTCAGAAACCTTGTCATTAACAGGTGAAGTACTTTCTGGTTCCGGATCGTCAATGTTAGCAATCAACGGATTGTTATCATCAATATTGTCTACCATAGCAGCGTTATCAACTTGTTGATTAGTTGATGTAGCCGTCGCAGCAAGAGCTTCACCAAGATCGAATTTTTCTGCTTCTGACGTAATAAAACGATCAGCATTCGTTGATGTTATGATGGTTTCAGAACTTTGACTTTCTGGTTTCACAATGATTTCAGGGTCAACAGGAGCATTTGGCATCTGTCGACCAACAGAAGCTTGAGTATCATCTGCCTTAGCATCAGTTGTAGCAAAACCAAATGTAATAGGTGTTACTGTTTCATCAGCAGTCGTTGAGTTAGATGACTCATTAGCCATTGATTGACCAATCAAACCTGAATCAGCAAATTCCTGACGTTGCTTTTGAATGAAGGCATCCAAGGGTGATGTATCGCCATCTGCTTCAATTTTCTTTGAAAATTTTTGTGAGGCAACTTCCTCGCGATGTTGCTTGATATACTTATCCAAAATACTGTCTGTTTCGGTTACACCAGCATTAATCTCAGCTTCTTTGCGGACAGCCTCACCGACTGTCATTTCCTTGGCATCTTGGAAATCTAACTCTTGGCTTCCTTCATAGCCA
>DBFVHV010000252.1:0-1834 GCA_048524165.1 Streptococcus sp. | reverse complement strand
TAATTTTCACTCTAAATCTTTCAAGATATCTGTAAATCTATGTGTAAACATGGCTGTCATCCCCCATATATTCTCTGTCAAGTTTCTGTAAAAAGGAATATGACGTTCACTATACCCGAAATTATACCTCTCTTTGTTTTTAACTAGGAAAAACGGGAAATCTTTCGCATTACTCAAGGTTGAAGTTACAGTGTAATAAGTAGGTTCTTCTGTCAATAATGTGTCAACATCAACTGTAAACAATCGCTCTACCTCTTCGTTCGGATGAATATACTCCCAATTTTCTATATTTATCTTTCCAACAAAGCAATGGATGGTTCTACCCTGATGAATTAGATAATCAATCTCCCCCCAAATGTTAATTTGATCAGGAACTAGGTTTAATTCCTCACAAGTTTCTCGTATAGCAGCCTCTTGAAAAGTCTCGCCGTCTTCGACACGTCCACCAGGAAAAGAAACCTCACCCGGTTGAGAAATATGTTCGCTTCGTACTTGGTAAAGAACTTGATACTTATCAGTTTTTACATCATATATTAAGGGCAAGAGAACTGCATAGCGTCCTTTCTCCCCCAGTGGCTTCGGCTCGTAATGAGCTAATTTATCTTTAATAGTCATAAGTACTCCTTGGTTTCATATTATCATAAAAAATAAGATAGCCCTATTATATAATAATTTTATATATAAAATATTGACATATCTTTCTAAAAGAGATACACTCAATATGTAAAATAATTATATATAATTTTTATACATATCCTAAAAGAAAAGGAGCAAACCATGTATTTTCCAACATCGTCAACCCTGATTGAGTTCTTAATATTAGCAATTATTGATAGAGAAGACTCTTATGGTTATGAGATTAGTCAAACCATAAAGCTTGCGGCTAATATCAAGGAGTCAACACTTTATCCTATTCTAAAAAAACTTGAAAAAGCAGGCTATATGACCACCTACAGTCAAGAGTATCAAGGGCGCAAACGTAAATATTATAGTATTACCCCAGATGGCAAAGAGCAGCTTCAGTTTCTTAATAAGGAATGGTTAACTTACAAAGAAACTCTGGATGGTATTGTGGAAGGGAGTTTAAGACATGACAAAGACTGAATATATAGCCAAATTAACAAAATATCTACGAAAATTACCACAAAAGGACTACGAAGAAGCTCTAGAATATTTCATGGAATATTTTGAGGAGGCTGGACCCGAAAATGAATCTCTAGTTATTGCAGAATTAGGTACACCTAAGGAAGCTGCACATGAGGTCATTAGCCGTCTACTAGATGAAAAGGTTATTGAGGATACGACTAGTTTGCGTAATAAAACAACTATTATTTGGATTGCTATTCTTGCAGTCTTAGCTAGTCCAGTAGCTTTACCAATTCTTCTTTTCTTCTTAGCTATGATAATGACACTTCTTATGATTATTTTTGCGGTCATGGTGACTGCCTTAGCTCTTACTTTTGTCTTACTCTTTAGTGGTGTTCACACTTTCTTTACAAGTTTCTCTCTCTTAAGTGTTTCACTAGCTTCAACACTGTTTGGACTAGGTGTAGGACTATTGATGTTCGGGGGAGCTCTTTTACTACTTTTGATTTCATTTGAAATCTGTAAACTTATTGTAAAGCTAATTACTCTATCGATTAAATGGCTCATCAAGAAAGGAAGAAAATCATGAAAACTTGGAAAAAGATTGTCCTTGGAGTATCTCTCATCTCTCTATTTTTAGGCGGGGGATTAGCAACTTGGGGTTATAGTCAAGGTGGCTTGACAGATTTACAAAATCAAAATAAAAGTGAGCTAGATTATGTCAAGAAGGAAGTTGATAACTTCAATA
>DBFVHV010000251.1:0-2770 GCA_048524165.1 Streptococcus sp. | reverse complement strand
CAAGCCTACGGTCAAACACGAGTTGATTTGGTGCTCAAAGATCAATACTATAACATGCGTCAAGTCATTGAAAAAGATATGACGCCTGTTGAGCTGGCTAAGGAGGTTATGGAGGACCTAGGTATTGCTCCAGTCATTGAGCCAATTCGCGGTGGAACAGATGGTTCAAAGATATCTTTCATGGGAATTCCAACACCAAACCTTTTTGCAGGTGGTGAAAATATGCATGGTCGTTATGAGTACGTTTCTTTACAAACAATGGAAAAAGCTGTAGATGTTATTCTTGGAATTGTCAGTAAACCTTAATTGTGCTTGCTAAAAACTGATTTTATGGTAAAATTAGAAGTAATGGAGGTGCTGAGATGATTAAAATTTTCGGCAAGTATCGTTACCATTGGCAACCCGAATTATCTTGGCTTATCATTTATTGGTCTTTAGCCATCACGCCAATCTTTATTGCGGCGGCTCTTCTGTTCGAGTTGTACTCGGTGCCCTCACATATTTTGATGCTTTTCACTATTTTTGTTGCTTTATTTGGTTTAGGGTTCCATCGTTACTTTATTATTGAAGATCATGGAATACTGCGTATTGTTTCTTTCAATATTTTTAAACCGCGTAAGGTTCAGATTAGTGACATTGAAAAAGTGGAAGTTATCAAAACCGGCTTGTGTCTCATTTTTAAAAATGGAAAGAAACGTCAGTTTTATATGAGAAAGTGGCCTAAGAAATATTTCTTAGATGCTTTAGCACTTCATCCTGATTTCAAGGGTGAGGTAGAACTAATGGATCATATGACTAATTTTGATTATTTTGCCTTTTATGAGGAATCAAAAAAAGCCCTTAAGCTTAAACTTCGCAAGAAAGGGCTTTAGTTGGACAAGATTTGACAGCTATCAAGGTGTCAGGGCTATCTTCAACGATTAGACTGAGTTGGTCGCTATTTTTAAACCTAACGATTCCTTCGTCATCATAATCAAAGACGGGAGAGTAGGTTTGGCACAAACCACAAGCGATACATTTTTCTGGAATTAATGATACTTTCATAGTATTATTTTAAAATAGATTTATTGTTTTTACAAGGAGAAGATCATGAGTAAAAAACCATGGGAAGATAAGGTTTCTGAAGAAGAATTGGAAGAAGTAGTTGATGCTGATTTTCTAGATGATGAAGATGAGCTTGAGGATTTTGAAGAAGAGGAAAACACTCCTTCAGATGAGAAGCAAGAAAAGGGTGGCTTCATTAATTCGTCATTCTTGACAGTTTTGCTTGGCTTGTTCTTTATTATTGTTGTATGTATTTTGTTCTTTGTTTTCTACACATCAAATGTAGGAGGAAGCAAAACTGCAGCGTCTAAGGAATCTTCAGGTTTCTCTTCAACGTCAACTAGCAAAGTTGTTAAATCTTCATCAAGCGAAAAAGATTCAAGTAAGGGTGAAGATAGTGAGAAATCTACTAAAGAGAAATCATCATCAACGAAAGCATCAAGCTCTTCTAAACATGTTGAAAAAGACTATGCAACTGAGTCAGCTGAAACAACACCATCAAGTGCTGCAGCAGCAACTGACGGTTCATCAATCGTTGTTCAAGCTGGTGAAGGTGCCGGTTCTATCGCAGCTCGTGCAGGCATCTCTGTAGATGAGTTGGAACGTCTAAACCCAGACCACATGACAAATGGTTACTGGTATGCCAACCCAGGAGATGTTGTTAACGTTCAATAATTTAAAAGCAAAGGAACATCATGAAAGATATTAGAATTGCTATTGATGGTCCTGCGTCAAGTGGAAAAAGTACAGTAGCCAAGATTATTGCAAAAAATCTTGGCTATACTTATCTTGATACAGGCGCTATGTATCGTTCTGCAACTTATCTAGCTTTGCAGAATGGTTTGACTGAGGAAAATGTACCAGAAATTTTAGATCAACTCTCGCAACACCCTATTTCTTTTGGAAAAGCGGCAGATGGTAGTCCAAAAGTTTATGTTGGTGATGTTGATATTACACATCCAATTCGTGATAACCAAGTTACAAATAACGTTTCTTGGGTAGCAGCTATTCCTGAGGTACGCCAAGAACTCGTTTCACAACAACAGCGTATTGCTCAAGAAGGTGGTATCATCATGGATGGTCGTGATATTGGTACAGTGGTTTTACCTGATGCAGAACTCAAGATTTTCTTGATTGCTTCTGTTGATGAACGTGCTGAACGTCGTTATAAGGAAAATATTGAAAAAGGTATTCCTGCTGATCTTGAGACACTAAAAAAAGAAATTGCTGAACGTGACTATAAAGATAGTCACCGTGTGGTATCACCTCTTAGACCAGCTGAAGATGCCATCACTTTTGATACAACAGGTGTGTCTATTGATGGTGTTGTGGAATTTATTCAAGAAAAAGCAAAAAAAATTATTGACAAAGGATGACTCACTTGTTATACTGATAACAATGAGAAAAGCAGAAGTGAGAACTTCTCGCCTTGCGACTTAGGTTGTCTGGCCCAACATGTCAAATCCTTAAAGGGATATTATGTGTGCGGGCTTGTATATCAAGTCCGCTTTGTTTTTCTCTAAAAAAATAAAGAGGTGAAGATCATAGCTAAGAAAGATCTATTCATTAATGATGAAATTCGCGTTCGTGAAGTTCGTCTTGTTGGTCTTGATGGTGAACAATTGTGAATTAAACCATTGTCAGAAGCGCAAGCTATTGCAGATGATGCAAATGTTGACTTGGTTCTTATCCAACCACAAGCTACGCCACCTGTCGCGAAGATTAT
>DBFVHV010000250.1:0-1675 GCA_048524165.1 Streptococcus sp. | reverse complement strand
GCCCAGTAATAATAAAAGAACGAACCAACTTGGCTGTCTGATAAAACTCACCAAGAGATGAAAAGGCAAGAAACAAGATAAAGTAGCAATCAAATGACTCGATTGCTCCTCAAAACCAACCAAAAAGAGAATCCCGTAAGCAAGGAGGCTAGTAATACTGGAAATTTTTGTAAAGACAAAGGAAAAACTGGCAAAGAGAAAGCCCAGACCATAAAGGGATACAATGGCCACAAAGTACAGAAGAAAGCTAACAAAAGTATCGACCCAGTCACTAGGAAAGGCTATCTGCTGAACCAAGGTAACTAAGCAAAACAAAGGAATGCCCTTGACCAAGTCCAACAAAATCTGTACGATAATTTTGATAAAAAGCATGCCAAAGATACTCCGCCGACTCTGAATCACGTTGATAATGGTACGGTCTGCAATCTCATCTTCGATAAAATAGGTCGGATGAGTGATACTGTGGCTAGAAAAATACCAAGTAAAAAGCAATATAAACAGCTCAAAAGTATCTTGCTGACTGTCAAAATAGTTCAGAAAACCCGTAACCAGAAAGAAAATTCCCAGATTGGCAAAGAGAAGATTGACTTTGAACTGTTTGTATTCACTGAGTTGGCGACTAAACTCTCGCCCAATCGCTGCTAGCATCATTTGAGCACCTCATACAGCAAATCTTCCAAAGAGGCAGATTCTCGGGTGAACTGCAAGACTTCCGTTTCTTCTAGCAATAGCCGATAAAGGTCTGGATTTCTGGTCTCTACCGAAATCCCATCATCAAGCACCTTGTAGTCCAGCTCAGGAAAGCTTTGTCTCAGTACACTTTCTGCACTCTTATCTAGAAGCAAGTGATAGACTTCATGCTGGTGGACATTGCCAAAAATCTCTTCAAAGGTTCCGTCACGATAAAGCCGCCCCTCCTGAATTACCACCACCCGAGTGCTGACCTTCTTGATAAAACTAGCGTCATGACTGGTGATGAAAATACTTGCTTGATGGTAACGAGCATAATCCTGCAAAAGAGTCATCAGCTGTTTTTTTGCCAGCAAATCTAGCCCATTAGTCGGCTCATCCAAACAGAGTACTTTCGGTTTCTGTACTAAAGCTAAGATTAAGGTCAATTTCTGACGGTTGCCCTGGGACAGTTCTGAAACCAGCGTGTCCTTATAAGGGGTAAAAGCCAGCTGGTCACACAAGACATCCACCTCTGCCTTGATATGAGACAAGGCAATCCCATTCAATCCTAGAAAATATTGAAGATTTTCCATAGCTGTCAAATAACTGTACAACCCCTGCCCGCTCTCCAAGACAAACTTGACCAGCGAGTGGATTTTCTTGGAGCGATTAGAAACGCCATGAACACGAACCTCGCCCTTATCCTGCAAAAAAATCCCTGCCAAGAGCTTGATAAAAGTCGACTTACCGGCACCATTGCCACCAACGATGGAGAAGATTTCACCTGAATCCGCTTGAAAATCAGGAATGTCTAACACCAACTTCTTGTGAAAACTCTTTTGAACTTGTGAAAATGTTATGTTAGTCATTTAAGATAACCCCTAGATTTAGAAGATTCCCTTTAATTTGTTGAATTATTTTTTCAATATCTATATTTTCAGTATTATATCGTTGCTTTAAAGCATCTTGACAACTTTTCTTATTTCTTATACTTTCTAAAAAA
>DBFVHV010000249.1:0-3060 GCA_048524165.1 Streptococcus sp. | reverse complement strand
AAATTTTCCCGAAATACCATCATATAATAGATTTAAATATTCTTCAAAAATGGCTTTAAAGATTTATTTCTTTCTCATTGTTAGCTTTCAACAACTCCTTGTGTTTTTTCAAATACCTCTTCCCATACCAGTCTTCCACTGACTTGCCTTCCCAGTCACGGTATTCTTCAGGATATTTCCATTTGTAGTAGCCTTCTAAAAAGAAAGGGAACTCCATGAAGATAACCAGTGCCAAAAATCCAATATCTATGACTAGCCATGTCAAAAACATACCTAACAAAGTAAAGCTTTGTGAAACGGCTATGCCCGAATGCGATAAGATTATTTTGATGATTACAGCAAGACCTAGCACTCCTGAGCCATAGGTAGCGATTAGGCTTGCTATCCTATCAAGTAGCGTCTCTCCAATCTTCTCTCCAAATAAACAAGTCGTTAAACTTTTTTTCTCCATACGGAGGAATATTAGGGCAATGATAAACAAGAGAATATAAATAAACCAGATTCCAACTGAGGTTAGGGTCGGGAGGGCTACAGTTATTGCCAAGAGATTGAATTCAAGACAGAACCAAAACAAAAAGGTCTCTATATGAAAACGATACCTGTATGGACGAATAAACGGTTTCCGAACAAATTTTCCAATAAGTACAAGTAATAGCCATATAAAACAGCAAATCAGAAATAATTCAGGGGTCAAAAGCGACGGTTTGTGAACAGGCAAGGTTAAATCTTTGGGATCTGCATCATCCAAAGAAGAGGCAAATAAGGCAAGGAGAAAGTTACATCCGAACACAAACAAAACACTGTAGAGAATACTTTTAATTCTAAAACCAATACTTGGCTTTCCATTGTTTAAGCCTTTGCCAAGTTTTTCGTAATAGTCTTTCTTTATATACTGAAGTGAAGCATCATCTAATAGATTTAAACTCTCTTCAAAACTGGCTTTAAAGATTGATTTTTTCATTTCTTAACTATCACCTCGCTCTCTTACTATACTTAACTTCTATTTGCCTGCCTTTCCAGTTTAAGCTACTTCTTTATTTTAACTTTTCCTTCAAAAATCCCTTAATAAAATGTCTCTACCTTCTCCAAGATTTTCAAATATTTGGTTTTCTTAAATTGCCCTGATAATGCCAAAATAATAAATAAGTACCACATCACAAAACTTAGAAATAATAAGAGAAAGCTACCCCAAAAAAGGTATATTATTGATAGCCCCATAGTAGCTAATCCAAAGGTGAAAATCAAAACATAGGTTTTTAGTCCATTTGATTTTTGTGTTGAGAAATAATTCTCAGGAATGTCATAAGGTAGTACATTCACTATTTGTGTTTGTCTCCTATGTTTAAATTGCCAACGAGCGATGAGAAACATAATTACAAATGAAAGGACTAATGGAAGAAAACCTTGCAGAGAAATGTGCTCTGTCAACCAATAAATACCATAAAATAGTACTGCGCTAGGAGTAAAAATAATTGGAAATGGAACACTCTTCCCTACATAGAGTTTGTTCTCAATAGGATGATAAAAGACGGTCTTAGTAAGATTTCCCTGGTCAGCACCGAATTCCACCAAATCACTTAAATGGAATGTTAGCCTATCTTTCGAAGCTAATACCTTCTTTTCAAAGTCCTCACTTGTAGATTTCTTCTGGTCAAGACTTTCCTTTTTAATTGCTAGTGGTTGAAGGTGTTCTTGATAATAATTGAGTAATGCCTTATTTTTTCGCTTGTTCCCAAGAAATTTAAGTTTGACAATCTGATTAGAGTCCCCAATGATTTTTCCTTCCAGAAAAATCGGGTAGCTGGCAAATCCTCGAACCGAGTACTTTTTGCCTAAACTGACTGTAATAGTTGATGAATCTAGTCGATAGCGCTTGAAATTGCGGTCTACCACTATTTCTGACTCGTTAATTTTTATTCTTCCCATTGATGCAAAAGAAAGCCATCCGACTGTCAATTGGAGAAAACAGGCAAGTATTAGATTAAAAAAATTATTGACAAATTCATCACCAGTTAGTAACTGATAAAAAGCAATAACAGTACTCAATGTAAATATTATCAAAAGATACAGTGGCCCTATTTCGAAGATGTAAAAAGTAGTTGATTTTTTCATTTATTATTTTCTTCCTTTTGGTAATAGACTTTGTTTTGTAGATGATTGAACAACTCAAACATGCCTTATTGTCTGATATAAAGCAGTTATCAGATTGCCACAATCAAACAAATAATCGTAATGAAAACAAGTGTCAAAACCAATAGCCAATAAGTAAATTTATAAACTTTCACAGCTCCACAAAAACGTTCGACATAGGACTCTTTGGGATTATCTGGATTGTACCAAACCGTCAGAGTTGATCCCAATGGAAAAAAATCCTTGGCGGTATATGGCACTGATGAATTGGTGTATAGAACAAGTCTTTTAGCCAACAAGTCTGGATTAGAGGTGGCTTTGGAACTCTTCCAAGGAAGTGAAACTGTCGTGACCCACTCATACTCCAGACTTCTTCTAAAAGCTTTACCATTGACGACATACTCTACAATCGGAGCAATGGCATCAGTATAGTATCTATAGCCAACTACGCTACCTTTTATGCTCTCTGTAGACCTCTTTTTACGATTAAGTTCTTTGAGATACAAATAGCGAAAAAGAAATATTGTAAATGACAAAACGGCGAAGCTTATGGGCCAAGCTAAAAATATAATCTGTAACTTAGACATGATTTTCCACCTCAAAGATAATTTTTACCATTTGATTCTCCCACATTAGTCTTTGTATTTTGCTCACTGGAATAAGCACAACTCACTCCATTTTACCATGTCTGGGCTTGGCTTGCTTGTGAATGTTTAGATAGATTATAAGCCACAAAAAAGCCACCATAGGGTGACTTAAAGATAGAAACTCTAAAAATATTGAAAATAATTCCTTTTTTGAGTGCGGTGAGTATAAGTCATAACTTTACACCATGGTAAAAATTCCTTTGAACAATTGCTTCAAGTAGTTGTAAGTTTTAATACTTAGCTTTACTACCAAGCTATGGAAAAGATGAACGTCTTCATCTAA
>DBFVHV010000248.1:0-4439 GCA_048524165.1 Streptococcus sp. | reverse complement strand
ACCTTCTCATGGCGAATTGTCTTTACTGTAGTGACCATGCTGGTTTATGCATTAATAGCTAAACAGACGATACGTATTAAAGGGGTCCTTGTGGGACTTTGGCAGGAGAAGAAGGCCTTGATTCGCATGCTGCTTGCCGGCTTTCTCATAGCAGCTAACTGGTTGATTTATATCTATGCTGTGGGTCATGGTCAAGCAACACAAGCCAGCCTGGGCTATTACATTATGCCTATTGTGTCAATCCTATTTGCTCTTGTTTTTCTTCGTGAATCATTGAGCAGAACCATGTGGACAGCAGTAGTCTTAGCTTTTATAGGAGTGCTGGTTCTTGTTGTCAACACAGGAAAACTTCCCATGGTTTCTTTAGGCTTAGCCTTGAGTTTTGGTTTTTATGGCTTGATTAAGAAAGGGGTTAAGCTTTCCAGTGATGTTGCCATGCTAGTGGAAAGTGGTTTCTTACTACCTTTTGTAGCCATCTACCTTATCTTCTTTTCACCGGAGTCATTTTCATCATACTCTAGCATGGAAATGTTTCTCCTAGCCATTTCGGGGGTGGTGACGGCTGTTCCTCTGCTTTGTTTCTCAGAGGCAGTTAAAAGGGCACCGCTTAACCTTATTGGGTTCATCCAGTACCTCAACCCTACGATTCAACTGCTCGTGGCTATTCTCATTTTTGGTGAGACGGTTAGCTTTGGAGAATTGAAAGGTTTCCTCTTTATCTGGCTAGCCATCCTAGTCTTTGTAACTGGTCAAATTTTAAATCTTCGTAAGAGTTCTTGATATCTGTCAGGAACTTTTTATGACATCCTCCTAAAAATGGGCCAAGTTTTTCTGACAATTTTAGAACTTTAAGATATAATAGTAGTATTAGATTAAAATAGCGGAGAATTTTATGCGAAAAATGAAAAAGCTAGTGGGCTATCTGATTCTGCTCGCTATCCCAGTTGCCATTGCTGCAGCCTTGTTTATTTTTAACGGCTCAGGTTATCGCTTGTCAGAACAAGATGCGGCAGACATTGCTTACAAAAATGCAGGCGTCAAAACATCTGAGATATCTCAATCAACAGTCTCAAAATCACGTTCTGGACTTCACGGAAGTTATGAGATTAGTTTCACAACGTCAGACAATCATTTTGAGTATACGATTGACGGTCTGTCAGGATCTATTTTGAAACATAAGAGTGATCATCCAACGTCTAAAGATGAGGATGATACTCAAAAAGGTGAAGAGTCTAAAGACGAGACTCAAGCTAGCGAAAGTAAGGACGAGACGGCAGTGTCCAAAGAAACTGCACAAACGACAGCTCTTAACCATGCTGGCCTAGCTGAAGGTTCTGTGACAAACTTGAAAACGGAGTTGCAGACCGAAGGAGACGGTAAAGTCTACAATATCAGTTTTGATTATGCTCCTAGTGGCCTACGTTATAAATACGCAGTAAATGCTGATTCAGGAGCTATTGTAGCCTATACGACAGAGTATCTCGCAGGAGCTACTGCAGCTGCCCAATAGGTCGTAGATAGTGTGAAAGCTCTCCTTATTATTAAGGAAAAACCTTGCAATTTCTCTGAAATGGTGTAAACTTAAAGTGAAAACGGTAACAATAATTTTAGAGAGTGCCGTAGAATCAAGGAGGCTTTGACCATGAAAGAATTCCAAGCATTTAAAGATACGCTTAGCAGTAAGGCTCTCAAAGCTATTTACGAAGAAAGTAAATTGGAAGTCCAGAATGAAACAACTGAAGGTACGGAAGCCTTCTCAGTTGCCTTGGCAACCCAAATGGCTATAAATCTACTTGAAAGCTATGAAAAATGGCTAAAAGAAGAAAGAGCTAAGGAAGAAAAATAAGATGAGACCCTTGTCGACAGACAGGGTTTTTTCTTATGGAGTATAAAATGAGGGATTGGATTTATGTTCCAAGGTAAAATCTGTAATCTGACTTATTTGCAACTTCAGGGCCCCACAATTTCATTTGTCTTGAGAATAAAAATGTGATAGAATAAGACCATTCAGAGGTGCTTTGAAGCCCATTTGTCACAGGAAGCGGTGGTACTGAGAAATCCGCACAAATGTCAAAGCTGGTTGCTGATGGTCAAATTGAATCAAGAAAGCTGTGAGTGGTTGCCACTCAAAACTGGGTGGTACCGCGGATAAATATTCGTCCCTGTCATGTTTATGGCAGGGATTTTCTATAGCTTTTAAAGAACCAAGACCGAAGGTCGCAGCTCAATTTAAAGATATTGATGCAGATGGAACGATAGCGAGGTCTACGTTGCTATCAAAGGAGGGTGACATGAAGCAATCTTTTGAGACTAGTAAATTGTATTATGGTTTTCCTATTTTTATCTTGGGTTATCAGGATCAGACCTACAGTTATAATGTGACGACCTGTAGTTCTTCCTATAGTCTAGGAGATTGGCTCGTCATCGGGGTCGGTAGTGAAGAAAATGCGGCAGACCAGATTAAACAGTATCAGAAGTTCACTGTGAATATTCCTGATGAAAGTTTCATGTTGGAGATGGAGCAGGCTGGATTTATTAGTCACCGTGAAAAGATTGCTAAACTCGGCTTAGATTTCCAAACTTCTAAACTGACACAAGCGCCTATCTTGGATGCCTGCCCAGTCGTTCTGGATTGTAAGGTCGACAGAATTATTGAGGAAGATGGTATCTGCCATATCTTTGCTAAGATTCTAGACCGCCTTGCTGATTCTGATTTGTTAGATGACAAGGGTCATTTCCGTAACGATTCTTTTGCACCGACTTACTTTATGGGTGATGGTCATAAGCGTGTCTATCGCTATCTGGATAATCGAGTGGACCCCATGGGAAGCTTCATTAAGAAAGCGAGGAAGAAGGATGACAAGGGCTGAGTTGCCAGAACGAATTGAAACGGAGCGTTTGGTCTTACGAGTCCGTACAGTGGCAGATGAAGAGGATATCTATGCCTATGCAAGTCTCCCAGAAGTCTCCTATCCAGCAGGCTTTCCACCCGTCCAGACCTTGGAAGATGAAATCTATTACCTAGAACATATCCTTCCTGAGCGCAATGAACAGGACAATCTCCCAGATGGGTACGGTATTGTGGTTAAAGGAACGGATAAGATCATCGGCTCTGTTGATTTCAATCACCGTCACGAGGACGATGTGCTGGAAATTGGCTATACCTTGCACCCAGACTATTGGGGGCAAGGCTATGTACCAGAAGCGGCACGAGCTTTGATTGATCTAGCTTTTAGAGAACTAGGTCTTCACAAGATTGAACTGACCTGTTTTGGCTACAATCTTCAAAGTCAACGAGTTGCAGAGAAGCTTGGTTTCACCCTTGAAGCTCGTATCCGAGACCGCAAAGATGTCCAAGGCAAGCGTTGTGACAGCCTGATATATGGCTTGCTGAAGAGTGAGTGGGAGGTGGATTGATGCATGTTTTCATCATTGGAGCTCCAGCTTCAGGGAAAATGACCATTGGTCAGGAACTTTCGAAACTCACCGGCGCGACTCTCTTTTTCAACCATCAACCCATTGATTTTGCACTCGAAATCTATCAAGATTTTACAGAGGAAATGTGGGAATTTGTTCGTGGAATTTACTTTTCTTTTCTTGGAACAAGCGCCAGGAATCATCGGTCGGTGATTTTAACAGGCGTAATTGACTTTTCAAATCAGTACAATCTGATGTATTTAAAGGAAATTCAGGATTTGTTGGATGATTATCATCAAGAGATCCTATTTGTTGAGTTGGAAACAAGTCTTGAAGAGCGTTTACGTCGAAATCGAACGGAGAACCGGTTGAAGCACAAGCCCTTGAAACGGCATATTGAGATATCTGAAAGAGAAATTTTAGAGACCTCTGAAACCCTTCAATTAAATTCTCAAATCCAACCGAATGAGTTGCACCACTACCTTAAAATAAATAATACGAATCTGTCTGCAGAAGAAGTTTCCAAGCAGATTCAAGATAAAATGAATACAATAGAGAAAGGACACACACATGTCTAAAGAACTTTCACCTAAATACAATCCAGCCGAGGTTGAGGCTGGTCGTTACCAAAAATGGCTTGACGAAGATGTTTTCAAGCCTTCAGGCGATAAAAAGGCTAAGCCTTATTCTATCGTTATTCCACCACCAAACGTAACTGGGAAACTCCACCTGGGTCACGCTTGGGATACGACTTTGCAAGATATCATCATCCGTCAAAAACGCATGCAAGGTTTCGATACGCTTTGGCTTCCTGGTATGGACCATGCTGGGATTGCGACTCAAGCTAAGGTTGAAGCTCGTTTGGCTGAAAGTGGCATTTCTCGTTATGACCTTGGTCGTGAAAAATTCCTTGATAAAGTTTGGGAATGGAAAGATGAGTATGCCTCAACCATCAAGCAACAATGGGGCAAGATGGGGATTTCAGTGGTTTACTCTCGCGAGCGTTTCACTCTTGACGAAGG
>DBFVHV010000247.1:0-2101 GCA_048524165.1 Streptococcus sp. | reverse complement strand
TGATATGCACTTTGTCGTTGCATCAGGTAATAGTATGAGTCGCCTTAAACCGATGTTTGCGGAGACTTTTGACCGCCTGCATTTTGTAGCTGAAAACGGTGGTCAGGTGGTTAGCTATGGCAAGCTTCTGTGTCAGGAGTTCATAGCATCTATTGATGTTGAAAATTTGCTAAGATATTTTAATTATGATTTGTTAGATAAACCAACTATATTTAATGGTGCTAAATCTGCTTATATGCTATCAGGAACGAAACTACATTTCGGTAAAGAGGTGATAACAGAAGAGGAGCAAGCCGCAATGGAAGCATCCATTCACCGCTTGAATAGGTTGGAGGATTTAGATGATGATTTCATCAAAATTACCATGTTGCTAAGTCCTGAAGAAGCTAATCGTGTTTCAGAGGATTTTAATCGTGATTTTGATGGTAATCTTGTCGCTGTTCCAAGTGGTTTTGGTGCCATTGACTTCATTCAAAAAGGTATGCACAAGGCTTGGGGGCTTAAGCAGCTTCTTAACCATTGGGATTTGTCTGAGAAAAATGTTATGGCTTTTGGTGATGGTGACAATGATATTGAGCTCCTGCGTATGTCTAGTTATTCTTATGCGATGGAAAATGCCAGCCCTGCTCTTTTGCAAGTGGCAGACCAAATAGCACCGCACCATAAGAATCAAGGGGTCTTGACTATCTTAGAAGATTATTTAGGTTTATCTTAAAAAAGGGTGGTAAAAGTAATGAAGTTATATTTAATGCGACATGGTGAGACATTATTTAATACACAAAAGCGAGTTCAGGGATGGTGTGACTCTCCCCTGAGTGAAAATGGGATCTGGCAGGCAAAAGAAGCTAAGCAGTACTTTGCGAGGAAAGGTATTTCTTTTGATGATGTCTATTCATCTACGCAAGAGAGAGCAACTGACACGGCAAAGATTGTGGCGCCTGACTATACTGTAACTCAGCTTAAAGGAATTAAAGAAATGAATTTTGGGTCTTTTGAGGCTCAACCTGAGCACCTCTTGCCAAAACATCGACCTGGCGCACGATCCTTTGAAGATCTATTGGTTCCATATGGAGGGGAAGATATCCGTCAGGTTGGTCAGAGGGTTTTAAAGACTGTCATAGAGAAAGCAGAAGAACATACTAAAGAGGGTGATGAGAATCTTCTATTTGTTAGTCATGGAGCTGCTTTATGGGGGTTAATTATTACTATGGACTTGCCATTTCCTGAAGGAATAGGCTTTGGTAATTGTAATATTTGTGTTTATGATTATAATAAAGGGCAATTAGAGCTCCTTCAGGTAATTGACCCAATTTCTGGTTTAGAGGTGACTTTATGAAAGAATTTTATTTAATGAGACATGGACAAACACGATTTAATGTTCAACATAGACTTCAGGGGGTCTGCGATGCTCCTTTGACAGAAGTCGGGATTGAACAGGCTAAAAAGGCTGGTCAGTATCTAGCCAAGCAAGAGCCAATTTTTGATCATGTCTTTACGTCAACCTCTGAGAGAGCTAGCGATACTCTAGAAATTGTGACAGGACGAACAGATTATGAAAGACTTAAAGGTCTTAAAGGACAGGATTTTGGAGCTTTTGAGGGCCAAGCAGAATATCTTACCCCTAAAACCTTACCTGATGGACAAGGCTATGGTGATTTCTTTGTTCAATTTGGTGGTGAAAGTACAACTCAGGTCCGGGATCGTATGGAGTTGACTGTTAGAGCTATCATGGAGAGTGTGGCCGATGGCTCTAAGTCCTTGCTTGTTAGTCACGGTCCATCTATTTTGCAGTTTTGTAGACGTGTTTTAGATCCCGTCCCAGATATCCATGGTCTTAAAAATTGTTCTATCTTACATTTTACTTATGACCTAGGTCAATTTGAATTGGTTTCAATTTATAATCCGGTGGAAGAAGAGTATATTTACGGAGGGGAAGGATGACAAGATTCTATTTAATGCGACATGGTCAAACACTTTTTAACACACTTAATCGGATTCAAGGGTGGTGTGACTCGCCCTTGTCTGAAAAAGGTAGAGACCAAGCTCGTCAGGTGCGTGCTTATTTTGAAAAACATCAGATGAATATTGATCATTATTACTG
>DBFVHV010000246.1:0-2124 GCA_048524165.1 Streptococcus sp. | reverse complement strand
CGGCAGAAGGAAACTATACATCTTCAGATAATAAAAAATCTAACTTCGTCTTGACTTCAACAATCAAACAAGTGGGTACAGTCGTTAAAGACATTGCTAACGATCAAGTTAAGGGCAAAAAATTTGAAGGTGGTAAAACTAAGACTTATGGTATCAAAGATGGCGGTGTTGACATCGTAACATCTAGTCTTCCTTCAGATATTAAAGATGCAGTCGTAAAAGCTAAAGATCAAATCAAGAATGGTGAATTGAAACCAACTGATGGTCTTAGCAAATAATGGGTTAAGTACACATACATAGACTTTAAACTGGGACAATTTTTGTCTCAGCAAAGGGAAGCAGCCTATGATTTCCTTTGCTGATATAATAATTATTTTTGATAGGAGATTGTATGACGAAGCCAAATGTCATTGAGATGCACGATATTACCAAAAAATTTGGTGAATTTGTTGCAAACGATCACATCAATCTCGATGTGAGACCAGGAGAAATCCATGCCCTCCTCGGTGAAAATGGTGCGGGTAAGTCAACCTTGATGAATATGCTTGCAGGTCTTTTACAGCCTACAAGTGGAACAATTAAGGTAAATGGGCAAGCCGTGACGATTGATTCACCGTCTAAAGCAACAAAATTAGGGATTGGGATGGTCCATCAGCACTTTATGTTGGTTGAAGCTTTTACAGTTGCTGAAAACATCATTTTAGGTAGCGAAGTGACTAAAGCTGGTGGTGTTCTTGATATGAAGGAGGCTGTAAAGGAAATCACGGAATTGTCTCAACGATACGGCCTGGCGGTTGATCCGTCAGCTAAGGTTGCAGACATCTCTGTCGGTGCCCAACAACGTGTTGAAATCCTTAAAACCTTGTACCGTGGAGCTGATATTTTGATTTTCGATGAGCCCACAGCCGTTTTGACACCTTCTGAAATTACGGAACTTTTAAACATCATGAAAACTTTGGTTAAGGAAGGTAAGTCTATTATCCTTATCACCCATAAGTTGGATGAAATTCGTGCGGTGTCTGATCGTGTTACGGTTATTAGACGTGGTAAGTCAATTGATACAGTGACTATCGAAGGCTCTACAAATGCTGATTTGGCCGAAATGATGGTTGGTCGTCATGTTTCCTTTAAGACAGAGAAAATTCCTTCAAATCCTAAAGAAGTGGTTCTTTCAATTAAAAATTTGGTGGTAAATGAGAATCGAGGCATTCCAGCCGTTAAAAACTTATCATTAGATGTGCGTGCTGGTGAGATAATTGGTATCGCTGGTATTGACGGAAATGGACAGACAGAACTTGTCCAAGCGATTACGGGACTTCGTAAAATTAAATCTGGTGACATCACTATTAAGGGTGAGTCTATCGTTCATAAGACGACACGTCAGATTACTGAGATGAGTGTCGGTCATATCCCAGAAGATCGCCATCGTGATGGTATGATTCTTGAGATGACAGTTGCTGAAAATATTGCTCTCCAAACCTATTACAAGGAGCCTAATTCTAAGAACGGTATTTTGAATTATAATGTTATAAATGCAAAAGCTCGTGAATTGATGAAAGAATTTGACGTTCGTGGTGCTGGAGAATTAATTGCCGGTGGTGATTTGTCAGGTGGTAACCAACAAAAAGCAGTTATCGCCCGTGAAATTGACCGTAATCCGGACCTTCTTATTGTCAGTCAACCAACTCGTGGTCTTGATGTTGGTGCCATTGAATACATCCGTAAACGTATTATCGCTGAACGTGATAAAGGTAAGGCTGTCATTGTTGTCAGCTTTGAATTGGATGAAATTCTTGATATGTCAGATCAAATTGCTGTTATCTATGATGGTGCAATTCAAGGTATCTTAGATCCTGCTGAAACCAATAAGCAAGATCTTGGTATTCTTATGGCTGGTGGACAATTGAATAAGGAGGAAGCAAATGTCTAAAAAAACACAAAATTGGGCAGTTCCTTTGATTGCTGTCCTCTTGGGAATGTTGATCGGGGCTGTATTGATGTTAATCTTTGGTTACGATCCATTCTGGGCTTACTATGATCTCTTCAGTACAGCCTTCGGTTCTTTGAAAAATATTGGTGAAATTCTTCGTGCCATGAGTCCCTTGATTCTTATCGCACTCGGAT
>DBFVHV010000245.1:0-3347 GCA_048524165.1 Streptococcus sp. | reverse complement strand
TCAGGAACTATTGAAATTATCTGATTATCTCCCAAGTGCTCAAAAAGTGATGATCGTTTCAGCAACAATTGATATTGGTCCAGATGTCGATGTAGCGGATTTATTAGGGCTAAGTCAGGCACGTAAAGTAAGTCTTCCAATGGATAGTTTACCCAATCAAGCTATCTGGATTGATCAAAGTATGCTTATGATTGGCGTTTCTTCTGAAGAAGACTATGAAGAAGCGATTGCAAAGCGACTCCAGAAACTATCTGCAATGGGATATCCTATTTTAGTATTATTTACATCTCGAAAAAGTATGATAGCTGTTTCTGATTTGCTAGATCATAGGGAAGTTCATCACCTGACTCAAGAGAAAAATGGGACAGCTTTTAATGTCAAAAAACGTTTTGATAGAGGAGAAACTAATCTCTTGCTTGGTATGGGGTCGTTCTGGGAAGGTGTTGATTTTGCCCAACAAGATAAGGTTATCGAGGTTATCGCACGTCTTCCGTTTGACAATCCTAAAGATCCTTTCTATCAAAAAATAGAGTCTTTGTTCTCTAAGCAAGGAAAAAGTACTTTTGATAGTTACAGCCTTCCAATGACGATTTTACGTTTCAAACAGGCTATTGGACGTGCCCAAAGAAGACCAGAACAGCGATCAGCTATTCTACTAATGGATAATCGTCCCCTAGTTAAGAGCTATGGAAAACTGTTCATAAAGGAAGTGTCACAAGAAGTCACCCTTAAACATGCACCATTTAAGCAGCTGAGAGAGGACATTCAAGAATTCTTAGAAAAAGAGTGCTAATTTTTTAGGCAAAGATTTTCTAAGACGACAGAGTTTTACGCATTTCCTGGGTCATAAAAAGATAGTCAGAAATAGTCATTACTAGTTATATAGCTATGTAAAGATTTATCTTTTTCTGATATAATAAATTCAGAAACTTTTTAGGAGGCATTATGCGTAAACAACGACCACCGTGGACAAAAAAGCAACAGCTTATTTTTGGAATGACTGTACTCGTTGTGACTGTAATTGCGTCCATTACAGCAATGTTTGTTGTTGCGACAAAGCCATATGTCGATGCTGAAAAGCAAGTGATTGCCATAGCTGAGAGCAAAGCTGATATTCGTACCGTTTCTGAATTTAATATCTACAACGGTCAGGCTACCTATTATGGCCTGCTTGGAAAGTCAAGTAAGGGTGAAAAATTAGCTCTTATCATCAGTAAGGACTCAGGTGTGGTTGATATCTATAAGCAGTCTGATGGTATAAGTAAGTCAGTGGCTAAAAAAGCAGCCAAAGCCTATGGTGCCAAAGGCATTTCCTATGTGCACCTTGGAAAATATGGCAAAACTCCTATTTGGGAAGTGAAGTCAGGGACCCAGTATTATCTGGTTGATTTTATCTCAGGTCAGGTTATTAAAGTGGAAGGACTATAATGAAATGACAAAATTATCAAATCGTGTATTACAAATGGAAGAAAGTGTTACTTTAGCTGCCAGTGCGCGTGCTAAAGCTCTTAAAGCTCAGGGACGTGATATCTTGAGCTTAACACTTGGTGAGCCAGATTTTGTGACACCTAAGAATATTCAAGATGCTGCGATTGCTTCTATTGAAAATGGGAAAGCAAGTTTTTATACTGTGGCTTCTGGGCTTCCAGAACTCAAGGATGCTATTAGCACCTATATGGAAAATTTCTACGGCTATACTGTGAAACCTAACGAGATTGTTGTTGGAACAGGAGCTAAGTTTATCTTGTATGCTTTCTTTGCTACGGTTATCAATCCTGGTGATGAAGTCATTATTCCAACACCTTGCTGGGTTTCTTACGTAGACCAAGTTAAAATGGTTGAAGGTGTTCCAGTTACTTTCCAAACGACTGAAGCAAATCACTTTAAAGCTACAGTTGAGCAACTTGAAGCAGCTCGTACTGAAAAAACCAAGGTTGTCTTGCTTAATTCTCCATCAAATCCAACCGGAATGATTTACAGCAAAGAAGAATTGCAAGCAATTGGCGACTGGGCAGTTGAGCATGATATTTTGATTTTAGCTGATGACATTTATGGTCGATTAGTCTACAACGGCAATACATTCACACCAATTTCAAGCCTATCAGATGCAATTCGTAAGCAAACAATTGTTATCAATGGCGTTTCTAAGACATATGCTATGACAGGTTGGCGTGTGGGATTTGCTGTCGGAGAACCAGAAATTATCTCAGGAATGGCGAAGATTATCAGTCAAACGACATCAAATCTTACAGCAGTTTCTCAATATGCTGCTATCGAAGCCTTAACAGGTGATCAGTCTTCTATCGAAGAGATGCGTCAAGCCTTTGAAGAACGTTTGAATACTATCTATCCACTCTTAGCTGAAGTATCTGGTTTTGAAGTTATTAAACCTCAAGGAGCTTTCTACCTCTTTCCTAATGTTAAAAAAGCGATGGAAATCAAAGGCTATACAGATGTCAATGATTTTACAACTGCAATCCTTGAAGAGGCTGAGGTGGCTTTAGTGACAGGTGCAGGATTTGGTGCTCCTGAAAATATTCGTCTTAGCTACGCTACAGATTTGGATACTCTGAAAGAGGCTGTTCGTCGTATCAAAGCTTTTATGGAAAAATAAATATAATATAGTTTAAAAGAAAAGAGAAGTAAATTACATGTCTAAACAATTAGTTTCAATTATTGATGTACCTAAACACGTTGGTGAAGAAATCACTATCGGGGCTTGGGTTGCTAACAAATCAGGAAAAGGTAAGATTGCTTTCTTGCAATTGCGTGATGGAACAGCCTTTTTCCAAGGTGTTGCTTTCAAACCAAACTTTATCGAAAAATTTGGTGAAGAAGAAGGACTTGAAAAATTTGATACTATCAAACACCTTAGCCAAGAAACTTCTATCTACGTAACTGGGATTGTCAAAGAAGATGAGCGTTCAAAATTTGGTTATGAATTGGATATTACTGATATTGAAGTTATCGGTGAATCTCAAGATTACCCAATTACTCCCAAAGAACACGGTACTGACTTCTTGATGGACAACCGTCACTTGTGGCTTCGTTCTCGTAAGCAAGTAGATGTTATGCTAATCCGTATCGCCATTATCTTTGCAACTTATGAGTTCTTTGACAAGAACGGCTTCATGAAATTTGATAGCCCAATCCTTTCAGGAAATGCAGCTGAAGATTCTACAGAACTTTTTGAAACAGACTACTTCGGTACGCCAGCCTACTTGAGCCAATCAGGTCAGCTTTACCTAGAAGCAGGTGCTATGGCACTTGGTCGTGTCTTTGACTTTGGTCCCGTATTCCGTGCTGAAAAATCAAAAACGCGCCGTCACTTGACTGAGTTCTGGATG
>DBFVHV010000244.1:0-2328 GCA_048524165.1 Streptococcus sp. | reverse complement strand
CCACCAATGGTTCAGCGATTGTTTGGTTGAGCAAACGAGTTTTAATATTTAATTTCTTGTTAATCTTGTAACGTCCAACGGCTGCCAAGTCATAACGACGTGGGTCAAAGAAACGGGCTACCAACAAGCTACGTGAGCTTTCCGCTGTTTTTGGCTCACCTGGACGAAGACGCTCATAAATTTCTTTGAGGGCTTCATCTGTTCGTGAATCCATTGGGTTCTTATGAATGTCTTTCTCGACAGTGTTGCGAACCAATTCGCTATCCCCAAAGATATCAAAAATCTCATCATCACCAGAGAAACCAAGGGCACGAACCAAGGTCGTAAATGGAATCTTACGAGTACGGTCAATACGAGTGTAGGCGATATCTTTTGAGTCGCTTTCAAGTTCCAACCAAGCTCCACGGTTAGGGATAACCGTTGAACCGTAGCCCACTTTACCGTTTTTATCTACTTTGTCGTTAAAGTATACACCTGGTGAGCGGACCAACTGAGATACGATGATACGTTCACCACCATTGATGATGAAAGTACCCATCTCAGTCATAATTGGGAAGTCTCCGAAGAAGACTTCTTGAGTTTTGATTTCACCAGTTTCTTTGTTAATAAGACGGAAAGTCACAAAGATTGGTGCTGAGTATGATGCATCGTGGATACGAGCTTCTTCAAGTGTATACTTAGGTTCCTTCAATTCGTAACCAACGAATTCCAATTCCATAGTGTCTGTGAAGTTTGAAATAGGAAGTACATCCTCAAAAACCTCTTTAAGACCAGTATCTAAGAATTCTTTGAATGAATCCGTTTGGATTTCAATCAAGTTTGGTAAATCAAGAACTTCTTTGATTCTTGAAAAACTACGACGGGTACGATGTTTCCCGTATTGAACGTCATGTCCTGCCAAGTCTTCTACTCCTTTTCTACATTCGAGACCTGCTTTGCAAGTCGTGCACTTTAAATATTTGTCTCCTACCTTTTTCAGTTGCTTGTCTCATTAACAAGTGATTAGACACTAACATCGACTTATCAGATTAACGATAAGCGAAAAGTTTAATTTGTGAATTTTTAGAACCTTTAAATGTGCATTACAATGACCAAAAATCCTAAAAATAAGCACAAAAATAGCAGCTAAATCTGACCGAAAAAACGTTGATTTAACTGCTGTATCTCTTGATTGGACAATATTTCAACCAAATAAGACGACAAATAGTTGCCTATATTATACCTAAATTTTAACTATTTTGCAAGTATTCTTGGAAACAGCCTAATGTCCTCCAAGAATACTAGACCAAGCTTTTTGGTAGTCACTATCCGTTCCACCAATGGCAAACTTGTAGATTGTATCGCCAGGTCCATTTTTAGCCCAATAACTATCAACCATTTCACCACTTACAGAGACATTACGACCATTGACCGATACTGTTGCTGGCTTAAGGCCTGTCGATTTGAGCACACTTGCCTTAATGGCACTTGAATCTATATTAAACTTATCTCCCGTTTTGAAAATACCTGGATTAGCATTATAGATGGCTGAAGTCAAACGAGCCATATATTGGGCATTGTAGGTGTAACCCGTTTTAGAATTGGTAGGTGCATTGTCATCATAACCAGCCCAACCTCCGAGGGTAATGCCTGGCGTCGACACAACCAACCAAGCATCAGCAAAGTTATCAGTCGTCCCTGTTTTACCCATCCAGTCAGCTGAGGCCGCTGCAGCATTGACATTTTTCAACTCAGAATAAAATTGGGTTGTCGCCCCCTTAACCACAACTTCTTTAAGTAAGTTATCCATAATGCTGGCCGTAGCCCTTGTAAAGACCCGAACCCCTTCAGATTTATGTTGATAGATAACCTCACCCGTGCGATCAGTAATACTATCAATCATATAACCTTTTTCATAAACACCGCCATTTGAAAGCATTTGATAGGCATTTACCTGCTGATCAACAGTAGTTTCAATCCCGCCACCAAGGGGCAGACTCTCAATATTGTAGTTAGCAATCTTATAACCCATCTTGGTCATATAACCCTCAACGTCAACATCATGATGTTGAAGCATTTGATAGGTCCAAAAGGCAGGAATATTCCACGACGTATTAAGCGCCTCTTGCAAGTTCATCATGGCCGTCCCCTTATCGCCATCATGAAGAATCGGTGTTCCACCTGTAAAATTAGTTGGATAATTTGAAAGGATACTTGAGCTACCCATTAAACCTTGGTCAATGGCAATTCCATAAGCAATAATAGGTTTAATAGAAGACCCAGGAGAACGAGCAGTATCAAAGGCATGGTTATTCTGGTTATTCTCATAATTACGACCACCGACAAATC
>DBFVHV010000243.1:0-1621 GCA_048524165.1 Streptococcus sp. | reverse complement strand
GTGCTATACTGATAAAAAAGCTATTAAGGAAGGTCCCTTATGACAACAATTAATCCACGTCGTCAGTGCGAACGACTTTGGGCAGCCAATAAGTACCTGGTGCTCAGCCATTCAAACAAGATTTACTTAGAAATCCGTAATTATCTTAAGAATGATGAGGTTCGTTTGGATCAGGTTCAGGCCTACATTGATCAAGCTCTGGATCTTCCTGAAAATCCTGGTCAAGTCGTCAATGCCTTCCAACATATCTGGGGCTATTTTAAGAAAAAAGCGACTGCCAGCGAAAAGGAAATGTTTATGTCTCAATTGGATAGCTATGCGGCAGGTCGAATTCCTCAGACGTGTTTGGTGGAATCTGTCAAAGATCTCCTCATCAAGTACCCTAATCGCTATCTGGAGGAGTCAACCTTAATTAATGGGGGTCCCAAATGAGACTGTGGCATCAAGAGCTGATTTCAAAATTGCCCCGTCAGCAATTATTAGGGCAACACCGAGAATGTTGCGCCCTTCGTGGTAAGGGATGGCAACGAAAACATGCTACGGTTAACTATGTTTTTGATTATTCACCGTATCGCTTGTTTAAATACCATGAGCTTATTATGCAAGAAATGACGGAACGTGGCTATCGTGTCAGTCCCGAGTGGTTGGACAAGGAGTATCGAGGCAAGCAGATGCCAGTCTACGATAAGCTTGAAGTGGAGAAGCTACCAGTCATCATTTACCCAGAGCATGATGCTACCTATTTACAGGAATGTCTAGACAATCTCAAGCAAAAAGGAATAGTTATCTAAAGGAGGAAAACGATGCATTTATTTAAGTGGCTAGAACCTAAGAGGAAAGCAACAGAAGGTCTTGTCATGCGTATTTCGACAGCTGATCAGGTAGACTATGCGACGATTACAGACCCAAGTGACAGTGATATCTGGGATGCCTTGGTGCAACTCCCAGTATCCTACGATAGTCTCTATCTCACTTATAGCGAAAAAGGGTCAATGAGTTTTATCTTTGTTGAATCCGAGGATGACAAGTATCGCTTGGAAACGACACACCTGAGCTAGGATTAGAATTGACCAATGTCGCGCGTGTATCCCAACAAGTTGCCAAAGATATTCTTTTTCGCTTTTCTAAAGAGCACACAGTCACTTTGGACCACCATTGGAAGCAAGAGGAGGTAAGGTAGGCATATGGCATACCTTACCCCAGAAACCAGACGCAAGAGGCCAAAAGCCTTTTGCTTAATCATTGAAATCATTTGTCTGGTTCATTTCGCTATCATTGTCCCACGTGACCGGGTATTCACTCCTGAAAAATGGGCTCATACCCCAGATTACATGCGCCATAAGTTGATGTGGAGTTTTCAGCGCCAGTATCATATTGAGGGCATGACAAGAGAAGAAGTGGAGAAGCTTTTGGGCAAGGGGAGTGACCTTCAAGGAAGTGTTGAGTACAAGCTGAAGGACGATTGGATTGGCGGCTGGCGTGTTTACCATATTGAGTTTAGGCAAGACCGTGTGATTCGTGCCAAAGAAATGTGGCAAGATTGGTAATAAGGGCTTTTTTTCCCCTAAAAGTAGTATAATCAAGGTGTAAAGGGAATCGTTTTCAAAAGGTCAAAGCTATC
>DBFVHV010000242.1:0-5034 GCA_048524165.1 Streptococcus sp. | reverse complement strand
TCACCAATTTGTCATAGTTAACAGACATACCAGCATCATAGTAGGCCAACTCTGGACTTGCGACACTTGGTTCTGCTTTAATACTAGAACGTTCTTTAAAAGTATAGGTACCAGATGAAGGTGTGCTTGGTTGGACTGGTTGTTCTACAGGCTTAGTCACACTTGTTGGTGCGATAGCCACATAGAAACGATGTCCTGAATAGCTGAGATAAGAAAGCCATGTATAGCCATCATTATTGACAACCTTGTCATAGTTGACTGACATACCAGCATCGTAGTAGCTAACATCTGGATTGGCTACCAAAGGTTGAGTCTTAATACCAGTACGAGCGGTAAAGGTATATGAGCCTGAAGCTGGAAGGTTGTGGCGGGTTGCATTTTGAACTGGAACAGTTGTGCTAGTGCCTCCGATACCTACCATCTTACCGTCTTGAACATAGTAGAGATGGACAATGTATTCGCCTGCTTCAGCCTTATGGTCACTAACATTGATGCGAACCTTGTAGCTACCATCACTTTGTCTGTCAGCTTGGTGCCATACAAGATCGTCTTGACCGTCCTTAGCTGTCCAAACTGGAACACTTACGCCTTGGATAGCTTTGTCACCACCAGAAACATTAGTGATATGAACGTCGAAACCGAGGTTAGAGAGATTTTCAATATTGATAGTACCACTTGGTTTTCTTTCTTGTTGAGCAAGTTTAGCCACGGCTACATAACGGCGATTGCCATTGTTGCTGAGGTAAGAAAGCCATTGATAACCATCACCACTGACAATCTTGTCATAGTTGACTGACATGCCAGCATCGTAGTAAGCCAACTCTGGACTTGACACACGAGGTTCTGCCTTAATGCTAGAGCGTTCTTTGAAGGTGTAAGTTCCTGAGTCAGGAAGGTTATAGCTAGTAGTTGTGTGAGTTTCTTCAACCTCGGCAGGAACTGTGTAAGTTGTGCCACCTACACCAACTAATTTACCATTAGTTTCAACATAGTAAAGATGAACATTGTAGAGACCACGTTCATTCTTGTGGTCACTTAGACTGACATTAACCTTGTAGTTACCATTGTTAAGACGAGTCGCATTGTACCAGATGATGTCATCTTGACCATTCTTTTCAGACCAGATTGGAACAGATACCCCAAGGACACCGTTTTGATCTGAAACATTACTGATAACCACACTAAAGTCACCATTATCATGACTTTCAATAGCAATATCGCCTCTTGGTTTAGCTACAGCCTCTGCTGCAGCACCTAGGTCAACGTAACGACGAGTGCCATTGTATGACACATAAGAAATCCAACGGTGGTTGTCCGCAAGCAAAGATCTATCGTAGTTGACTGACATACCAGGATCAAAATTGAACTCAGTCTTGGCAGTCAAGCTAGGTTGATTCTTCACATCTGCAGGTTTAGTGAAATAATAAGTACCACGTTCAGGGATGGTTTCATCTCTAGTCGCTTCAGTGGTGCTACTAGGGCTTTCAGTCTTCAAAGCTGCGATATCAGCGTAGTAGCGTTCATAGTCATAACCAATGTAAGAAATCCATTGGCGATTGTCTCTCTTCAAGACTTTGTCATAGATAACATGGTCGCCTGCACTAAAGACAAAAGTAGGTTTGATATCCATGACCGGAGCTGTACGAATTTCAGTTGTACGACGGAAATAAAAAGTACCGTTTGATGGGATATCAAGAGAACCATCAGCAGTCACAGAACCATCTACACCAGGCTGACGTGTTTCGACAGCTTCACGGTCAGTAGGTCTAGCTTCTGCAACTTCTGAAGTCGCTGGACGGTTAGTCTCACTTGTTGCTTCAGAGCTAGCCACTAATGTCGCTTCAGAACGTGAGCTAGCCACTTCTGATTTAGAAACAGAGGCAACAGCAGATGCAGAATAAGCAACCTCTGCCGGTACTTCCAAAGAAGCAGCCTCACTAGTCACTACACTACTAGCTTCAGAAGAAGCAACTTCACTGCTAGCAGCCTTAGGTCTTGGCGCTTCAGATCTTGAAGCTGGTTGATTGAGGACATCTGTAACAGCTTCTGAAGTTGCCTGGTCAATGTGAAGTGCTTCAGAATTATTTACAAAAACTTCATAATCCTTGCCGGAATCTACACTATTGGCTTGTTCCTGAGCCAAAGCATGCCCACCAAGCATCAAACTCGCACCAATCAAGACTGATGCAGCTCCAAAAGAATATTTACGTATTGAGTAACGTTGACGTTCCTTAAAAACATATGCCTTTCTCATTGTAATCACTCTCACTTTCTAGGCTGTTTGATAAACATGGAACCGTTTTCATACTCCTATTATACCCCTTTGAAATATTTTTTACAATTATTTCAATAATATTACTAAATTTTTTTATACCAAAAATAGCATAAAAATCTAGTTATCCGCATAAAAACTGGACTTATCACACTTTATCAAGGTCAAAACCACTCAATTTACTACTAATTTACTACTTATGAATGAGCTTTGATACGACGATTTATCCTTGAAAAGTGAAGATATAAAGATACTTCCAATAAAATTTGAATATTTAATAGGTAGACACTTCAAAAAATGAGGTGTCTATTTTTTTACCCGATTTTGAAAGGAAGTGAACTTATGAAAACAAAAAATCAAGAATCAAAAGGTCGTTCCCCACTCTTTAAGACCATCAAACATTCATTCAGCCAATAAAAAAGAAAGGATAGGTAAAAATATGGAACTTAAATTTGTGATTCCCAACATGGAAAAAACATTCGGCAATTTAGAATTTGCTGGCGAGGATAAAGTCGTTCAGCGAAGAATCAACGGACGGCTAACTGTCTTATCAAGAAGCTATAATCTCTATTCTGATGTTCAAAGAGCAGATGATATTGTGGTGGTGCTTCCTGCTGAAGCTGGCGAAAAACATTTCGGCTTTGAGGAACGTGTGAAGTTAGTCAATCCACGTATTACCGCAGAGGGCTACAAAATCGGCACTCGTGGTTTTACAAATTACCTTTTACATGCTGACGACATGATAAAAGAATAAAGAAAGAGAGGAAAAATGATGAGATTAGCAAATGGCATTGTATTAGATAAAGACACGACTTTTGGAGAATTGAAATTCTCTGCTCTACGTCGTGAAGTGAGAATCCAAAATGAAGACGGGTCGGTTTCAGATGAAATCAAGGAACGTACCTATGACTTAAAATCCAAAGGACAAGGACGCATGATTCAAGTAAGTATTCCTGCCAGCGTGCCTTTGAAAGAGTTTGATTATAACGCACGGGTGGAACTTATCAATCCCATTGCGGACACCGTTGCTACTGCCACCTATCAAGGAGCAGATGTTGACTGGTATATCAAGGCAGACGATATTGTGCTGACAAAGGATTCTAGTTCATTCAAAGCTCAACCACAAGCAAAGAAAGAACCGACACAAGACAAATAGTCGCTAGGTAGAAAGGAGACTTTTTCGCATGAAACAGCGTGGTAAAAGGATTCGCCCATCTGGTAAAGATTTAGTCTTTCATTTTACGATAGCGTCACTCCTGCCTGTTTTCCTGCTGGTTGTCGGACTGTTTCATGTGAAGACAATCCAGCAGATCAACTGGCAGGATTTTAACCTATCACAAGCAGATAAGATTGACATTCCCTATTTAATTATCAGTTTCAGTGTCGCAATTCTTATCTGCTTGCTGGTAGCGTTTGTATTCAAACGGGTTCGCTATGATACGGTTAAACAACTTTACCACCGTCAAAAACTGGCAAAGATGATACTTGAAAACAAGTGGTATGAATCTGAACAGGTCAAAACAGAGGGTTTCTTTAAAGATAGTGCTGGTCGTACAAAGGAAAAGATAACCTACTTCCCTAAAATGTATTATCGACTTAAAAATGGCTTGATACAGATACGGGTGGAAATCACGCTGGGAAAATATCAAGACCAACTCTTACACTTGGAAAAGAAATTAGAGAGTGGCTTGTACTGTGAGCTGACGGATAAAGAGTTAAAGGATTCCTATGTGGAATATACTTTGCTCTATGACACCATAGCCAGTCGTATTTCTATTGATGAAGTAGAAGCTAAAGATGGTAAACTTCGCTTAATGAAAAACGTATGGTGGGAATATGATAAGCTCCCTCATATGTTGATTGCTGGTGGTACAGGTGGCGGTAAAACTTACTTTATACTGACACTGATTGAAGCCTTGCTTCATACAGATTCAAAACTGTATATTCTTGACCCGAAAAATGCTGACCTTGCGGACTTAGGTTCTGTGATGGCAAATGTCTACTATAGAAAAGAAGACTTGCTTTCTTGCATTGAAACATTCTATGAAGAAATGATGAAACGTAGTGAGGAAATGAAGCAGATGAAGAACTATAAGACTGGCAAAAATTATGCTTACTTAGGTCTCCCGGCACACTTCTTAATCTTTGATGAATACGTCGCTTTCATGGAAATGCTGGGAACAAAAGAAAACACCGCAGTTATGAATAAGCTGAAACAGATTGTCATGTTAGGTCGTCAAGCTGGCTTCTTTCTAATACTGGCTTGTCAACGTCCAGACGCAAAATATTTAGGCGACGGAATCCGTGATCAGTTTAATTTCAGAGTGGCTTTAGGTCGTATGTCTGAAATGGGCTATGGCATGATGTTTGGCAGTGACGTACAAAAGGATTTCTTCTTAAAGCGAATCAAAGGTCGTGGCTATGTTGATGTAGGAACAAGTGTCATATCAGAGTTTTATACTCCCCTTGTACCAAAAGGATATGATTTCTTGGAGGAAATTAAAAAGTTATCCAACAGCAGACAGTCCACGCAGGCGACGTGCGAAGCGGAAGTCGCAGGTGTGGACTGATCTTGCTGGCTGGTGTGGCAATAGCCACGCCAGCACTTAACCCCCCGTATCTTGTACTGACCCCAAAAAGTTAGACAATTAATTTATCCAAAGGATTTAGTTCTGTATTGCACAGGGCTAAATCCTTTTAATTTTACCTTAATGCGTTTGTTGTTGTAATAATCAATATAGTCTACAATAGCTCGTTCTAAT
>DBFVHV010000241.1:0-9130 GCA_048524165.1 Streptococcus sp. | reverse complement strand
AGTTCCTATATAGTTATACTTAATGAGTTATGGTACATTTAAATTATAAAATTAAGGAGGTTTTTTTATGATTTTTGGCTATGCTCGAGTGAGTACGGATGATCAAAATCTTAGTTTACAAATTGATGCACTTACTCATTATGGAATTGATAAATTATTTCAAGAAAAAGTAACTGGTGCGAAAAAAGACCGACCGCAATTAGAAGAAATGATCAACCTACTACGTGAAGGAGATTCTGTTGTCATTTACAAGTTAGATCGAATTTCACGATCAACTAAACATTTGATTGAACTTTCTGAATTATTTGAAGAACTTAGTGTCAATTTTATATCTATTCAAGATAACGTAGATACTTCAACGTCTATGGGAAGATTCTTTTTCCGAGTTATGGCTAGTTTAGCAGAACTGGAACGGGATATTATTATTGAACGAACTAACTCTGGTCTTAAGGCAGCCAGAGTCCGAGGAAAAAAAGGGGGCCGTCCAAGTAAAGGTAAGCTATCAATTGATTTAGCTTTAAAAATGTATGACAGCAAAGAGTATTCTATTCGTCAAATTCTTGATGCCTCTAAATTAAGCAAAACAACCTTTTACCGTTACCTCAATAAAAGGAATGCTTAAGATATGGCTATGAAAAGAATTTTAACTACTTCACAGCGTGAACAACTTCTTTCTGTAGACCACTTATCAGAAGAGGATTTTAAAGCGTATTTTAGTTTTTCTGATTATGATCTGGAGGTTATTAATCAACACCGTGGAAAGGTCAATAAACTAGGATTTGCGATACAACTTTGTTTGGCCCGGTATCCTGGGTGTTCTTTAAGTAATTGGCCGATTAAATCAACCAGACTAACTTCTTATGTGAGTCGACAGCTCCATCTTGATGCAATTGATTTAAATTCATATGATCATAGAAATACACGTGCAAATCACTTCAACGAGATCTTAGAAGTATTCAACTATCATCGATTCGGTAGTGCTAATACACAAAAACAGTTAATAGAATATTTAATTGAACTAGCTTTAGAAAATGATGACTCTATCTATCTAATGAAAAAAACAATTGATTTCTTAACTCGAAAAAGAATTATTTTTCCATCTATAGCTACACTTGAAGACATTATAAGCCGCTGTCGAGATAAAGCAGAAAACAACTTATTTTCAATATTACTCTGTTCATTAACAGATATACAAATTGAAAAACTAGAGAGTTTGTTTCAAATTTATGAAGAGACGAAAATAACTAAACTCGCTTGGCTAAAAGACATTCCAGGTAAGGCAAATCCAGAAAGCTTTATGAGTATTTGTAAAAAAGTGGAAGTGATTGCTTCCATGGGACTCGGGACAATTAATGTCTCCCATATTAATCGGAACAGGTTTCTTCAGCTAGCTAGACTAGGGGAAAATTATGATGCATATGACTTCTCCCGTTTTGAGCTTGAAAAAAGATACTCTTTACTTATTGCTTTTTTAGTCAATCATCATCAATATCTGATCGATCAACTGATTGAGATTAATGACCGCATTTTAGCAAGTATTAAACGCAAAGGGACACGTGATTCACAAGAACAGTTAAAAGAAAAAGGAAAATTGGCTACTAAAAAATTGGAACATTATGCTTCTTTAATTGATGCTCTTCACTTTGCAAAAGATAATGATAGTAATCCTTTTGACGAAATTGAACGAATCATGCCTTGGGAAGATTTAGTACAAGATGGAGAAGAAGCTAAAAAAATTACAGGTAATAAAAATCATGGCTATTTAGAAATGGTTCGAAATAAAGCTAATTACCTCCGAAGATACACGCCAATGTTATTGAGGACCCTTTCGTTCAAAGCAACTCCGGCAGCAAATCCAGTCCTCATGGCCCTAACTCAACTAACTGATTTACACAATAGTGGTAAAAGAAAAATACCGGCAGATACTTCTACTGATTTTGTGAGTAAAAAATGGAAAAGCCTTGTTCGGCCAGAAGAGGGGAAAATAGATCGGTCTTACTATGAGTTAGTAGCTTTCACCGAGCTAAAGAACAATATTCGATCAGGAGATATTTCAGTTGAAGGAAGTATGATCCATCGAAATATTGATGATTACTTAGTTGATTTATCTGCTTGTATTGATTCAGAAACTATTCCAGACACGTTTGAGGACTATTTAAAGGATCGGGAAATAATTTTAGATTTACAGCTTCAATTTTATTCGACAGTTGATAAGAGAATTTCAAGAGCAAACCTTAAAAAGTTGGAAAAAGTTACACCTAGCGAAGCAGAAATATATAGAAAAAAACTTTATTCAATAATTCCTAAGATAAGGCTTAGTGATCTTTTAATTGAGGTGGACAGTTGGACCAACTTTTCACAAGAATTTAGTCATGATTCTACAGGGAAACCGCCGAGTGAACAAGAAAGAAAAATTATTTTTGCTGCTTTGCTGGGTTTAGGGATGAATATTGGTCTTGAAAAAATGGCCCAATCAACTCCTGGAATTTCTTATTCTCAGTTAGCCAATGCCAAACAATGGCGCTTTTATAAAGAAGCTCTGACTCGTGCTCAATCTGTTTTGGTTAATTATCAGTTAAAGCTTCCTGTTGCAGACTTTTGGGGTGAAGGAAAAACCACTGCTTCAGACGGAATGCGCGTCCCAGTGGGCGTCTCAGCTCTAAAATCCGATGTTAATCCACATTACAAAAGTATGGAAAAAGGAGCTACAATGATTCGATCAATAAATGATAGGCATACGACTCATCATATCGAGGTTGCTTCAACTAATACAAGGGAAGCTACTCATACCCTTGATGGCCTACTTTATCATGAAACAGATCTAGATATTGAGGAACATTTTACTGATACAAATGGGTATTCTGATCAGGTGTTTGGAATGACCGCATTACTAGGCTTTGATTTTGAACCTCGCATCAGAAATATAAAAAAATCACAATTATTTTCTATCAAATCACCTTCCTACTACCCTAACTTATCAGAAGATATAAGCGGAAAAATCAATGTAAAAATTATTGAAGAAAACTATGATGAAATTAAACGAATCGCCTATTCGATTCAAACAGGAAAAGTATCTAGTTCTTTACTATTAGGAAAGCTAGGCTCATACGCACGTAAGAATAGAGTAGCTCTTGCACTGAGAGAACTAGGTCGCATTGAAAAGAGCATTTTTATGATAGATTATATTACAGATAGTGAGCTACGGCGAAGGATCACTCATGGACTAAATAAGACAGAAGCGATTAATGCTTTAGCTAGAGAACTATTTTTTGGGCGGCGCGGAAAATTTATGGAGCGCGATATTCGCCGACAACTTCAAAGTGCTAGTGCGCTTAATGTGTTAATAAATGCAATAAGTATATGGAACGCCGTCTACTTACAAGCAGCTTATAATTATCTCGTCAAAATAGATCCCGAAGTAACTAAGTATATGAAGCATGTATCTCCTATTAATTGGGAGCATATCACTTTTCTTGGAGAGTATAAATTTGACTTGTTATCTATTCCTAAACACTTAAGAGAATTGAATATAAAAAATAAATAGGCCTTGAAACATTGGTTTAGTGGGAATTTGTACCCCTTATCGATACAAATTCCCACTAAGCGCTCGGGACCCCAGGTAAGAAAAATTCATCAACGGAAACATGAAGTAACGATACAAGGTCATAAAGAACTTGTATGCTGGGGTGTTGCCCTTTATTTTCAATATTAGTTAAGTACCGTGGGTCAATTTCAATCAATGCTCCCACTTGTTCACGAGTTAAACCTCGTTTCAATCGAGCTTCTTTAATGGCTAAACCAAAGGCTCTAAAATCATATTTATCTTCTTTTTTACGCATAGTAGACCACCTCTATACATTTTATTGTTCCTACTGAATTAAAAACAGGTATAGAAAAACGTGTTATATGGTTTATAGGTTTATATTTAATAAAAAGCACTACTAAACGCCAATAAAAAAAACCGTTATATGGTAGTGCTATTTACGCTGTTAAAATATTGTATATTACTTCCAAATGGCGGTTTGTTGGAGGTCAACGTCGCCATGAAGTACATCATATACAATAAATTTCCTTACATTGGGTTCTTGTCAAAAAAAGTCGTCTATCTGCAATAGATAAGTACGTCCACCAATGTGGTTTTATAAATCATATAGATAGAATAACAGAAGCATGTAAACAGAGAAATAAATCTGTTTATATGCTTTTTTGGCTATTCAGAACTCTTTTACAAAGTTTATTTATCAGTAATGCAACAAATCCCCCTTTCACATTGGGACTAAGAGTGAAAGGAGATAAACGAGCAAGGCTCACTTCCTTTCCTAGACAGAAAGGGGGTGAGAAACATGAAACCATCTTCTTTTCAGACCACAATAGAAAATCAGTTTGACTATATCTGTAAACGTGCTATGGAAGACGAGCGAAAGAATTATATGCTTTATCTTTCAAGGATTGCAAAGCGTGAGGTGTCCTTTTCGGATGTTGGCGATTATCTTGTTAGCCAGTTTGCGACAACAGATAACTATTCAACTGACTTTCAGATTTTTACACTCAATGGGTTATCAGTAGGCGTTGAAAATGATTTGTTGAGTGAAGCATTACGTGAGTTGCCAGACAAGAAACGTGAAATTCTACTGCTGTTTTACTTTATGGACATGAGCGATTCAGAAATTGCAGACCTGTTGAAATTGAACCGTTCTACTGTCTATCGGCATAGAACCAGTGGACTAGCCTTAATTAAAAAGTTTATGGAGGAATTTGAAGAATGAAAACACAATATCCTATGATTCCCTTTCCTCTCATTGTAAAGGCAACAGATGGCGATACCGAAGCGATTAACCAGATTCTACATCATTACAGAGGGTACATAACGAAGCGTTCCCTACGACTTATGAAAGATGAATATGGCAATCAAAGTATGGTCGTTGATGAAGTCTTACGTGGAAGAATGGAAACCAGACTGATTACAAAGATTTTGTCATTTGAAATTAAGTAATATCCTCTCTCCTTTCGTGGAAGCGTGCTAAACCATTCCACGCTTCCCGAACAGGGAGGTTTGTTATTCCACCAAAGCATATTGAGCTTTCAATGTGTTTTGATAGGCTAACGAGCCATTGTTCTTTGAAAACTGAATAAAAGTAATCGAATACGTTTCGATAAGAAAAGAGCCAACGGAACTAACCGCCATGACCTATCTTATAAAGATAGCGAGCGATTCATGTTAGTGATCCGAGAAGCAATCTTTAGCAGGATTGCCTGCAACGACATTCTTATCGTGATAATGATACTCCCATACAGTCAATAGTCCGAGCGTGATAAAACCGTCGCAGGCAATGAGTATGGCTACATGAGAACCATGCAGGGGTGGAACTCCCGTGAGCTTTGCTAAAGCTGTTCGATTGCTGGTAAAACAACTTTTATGAAATCCAAATAAGTGATTTGGAAAGGAGGATTTTATGAAGCAGACTGACATTCCTATTTGGGAACGTTATACCCTAACCATTGAAGAAGCGTCAAAATATTTTCGTATTGGCGAAAACAAGCTACGACGCTTGGCAGAGGAAAATAAAAATGCAAATTGGCTGATTATGAATGGCAATCGTATTCAGATTAAACGAAAACAATTTGAAAAAATTATAGATACATTGGACGCAATCTAGCGTCGCCAAAGGGTCTTGTATATGATAAAATAGTATTAAGTCGTATCAAGGCTCTTTCCATAAAGGAAAGGAGCAAATGCCATGTCAGAAAAAAGACGTGACAATAAAGGTCGAATCTTAAAGACTGGAGAGAGCCAACGAAAAGACGGAAGATACTTATACAAATATATAGATTCATTTGGAGAACCGCAATTTGTTTACTCGTGGAAACTTGTGGCTACAGACCGAGTACCAGCAGGAAAGCGTGATTGTATCTCACTTAGAGAGAAAATCGCAGAGTTACAGAAAGACATTCATGATGGTATTGATGTTGTAGGAAAGAAAATGACACTCTGCCAGCTTTACGCAAAACAGAACGCTCAAAGACCAAAGGTTAGAAAAAACACTGAAACTGGACGCAAATATCTTATGGATATTTTGAAGAAAGACAAGTTAGGTGTAAGAAGTATTGACAGTATTAAGCCATCAGACGCTAAAGAATGGGCTATTAGAATGAGTGAAAATGGTTATGCTTATCAAACCATCAATAACTACAAACGTTCTTTAAAGGCTTCATTCTATATTGCTATACAAGATGATTGTGTTCGGAAGAATCCATTTGACTTTCAACTGAAAGCAGTTCTTGATGATGATACTGTCCCTAAGACCGTACTAACAGAAGAACAGGAAGAAAAACTGTTAGCCTTTGCAAAAGCTGATAAAACCTACAGCAAAAATTATGATGAAATTCTGATACTCTTAAAAACAGGTCTTCGTATTTCAGAGTTTGGTGGTTTGACACTTCCAGATTTAGATTTTGAGAATCGTCTTGTCAATATAGACCATCAGCTATTGAGAGATACTGAAATTGGGTACTACATTGAAACACCAAAGACCAAAAGTGGCGAACGTCAAGTTCCTATGGTTGAAGAAGCCTATCAAGCATTTAAGCGAGTGTTAGCGAATCGAAAGAATGATAAGCGTGTTGAGATTGATGGATATAGTGATTTCCTCTTTCTTAATAGAAAGAACTATCCAAAAGTGGCAAGTGATTACAACGGCATGATGAAAGGTCTTGTTAAGAAATACAATAAGTATAACGAGGATAAATTGCCACACATCACTCCACATAGTTTGCGACATACATTCTGTACCAACTATGCAAATGCAGGAATGAATCCAAAGGCATTACAGTACATTATGGGACATGCTAATATAGCCATGACGCTGAACTATTACGCACATGCAACATTCGATTCTGCAATGGCAGAAATGAAACGCTTGAATAAAGAGAAGCAACAGGAGCGTCTTGTTGCTTAGTAGTACAAATGAATTTACTACTTATTTACCACTTCTGACAGCTAAGACATGAGGAAATATGCAAAGAAACGTGAAGTATCTTCCTACAGTAAAAATACTCGAAAGCACATAGAATAAGGCTTTACGAGCATTTAAGAAAATATAAAAAGATAATTAGAAATTTATACTTTGTTTAAGAAAAAAAAGATAGGATTTTCATCCTACCTTTTCAAGTTACTTTTATTGTATCACATCTTAGAGCTGTTCTGCTACTGCTGAAAGAAGATCTTGGATACCATTGGCATCGCTACCACCGGCCATGGCCATATCTGGTTTACCACCACCACGACCTGATACGATTGGTGCGAGAATCTTGATAAGATTACCTGCGTGAACGTCTTTAGACTTGCTTGCTACGAGGACATTAACTTTTTCGCCAATGTGAGCTGCAAGGACAAGGACATCAGAGTAGTCTGCTTGTTTCCATTGGTCCGCGAAGGTACGAAGGGCACCTGCATCAGAAACTTCTACTTGGCTAGCAATGTAACGAACACCGTTAGCTTCTTTAACATCTTTGAAGACGTCACCAGCTGCAGCTGCAGCTGCTTTTTCTTTAAGCGCAGCATTTTCTTTTTGAAGGGCATGCAATTGCTCTTGAAGGCTAGCAACCTTGTTAGGCACTTCTTTCAATTGTGGAGCCTTAAGTGTTGCTGCGATTGATTTGAGGGCATCTTCTTCTTCACGATAAGCAAGGTAAGCTTCACGTGATGTAACTGCCAAGATACGACGTGTTCCTGAACCGATACCTTCTTCTTTAACAATCTTGAACATACCGATTTCAGCAGTGTTGGCAACGTGTGTACCACCACAAAGCTCAACAGAGTAATCACCGATTGAAACGACACGAACATTCTTACCATATTTTTCACCAAAGAGGGCCATAGCTCCCATTGATTTAGCAGTGTCAATGTCTGTTTCAATAGTTGTTACTGGAGTAGCTTTCCAGATTTCTTCGTTAACTTGTTCTTCGATAGCACGCAATTCTTCTGGAGTTACCGCCTCAAAGTGAGTGAAGTCGAAACGCAAGAATTCTTGTTCGTTAAGAGAACCGGCTTGAACAGCATGATCACCGACGATGTTATGAAGGGCAGCGTGCAAGAGGTGAGTCGCTGTGTGGTTCTTCATGATACGGTGACGACGTGTGTGGTCAATTTCAAGTTTGTAGTTAGCTCCTACAACAAGTTCACCTTCAACTTCAACAGTGTGAAGGGCTTGTCCATTTGGTGCACGTTGAACATCAACAACACGCGCAACGACTGTACCAGCTGCATCTGAGATTGTACCGTGGTCTGCGACTTGTCCACCCATTTCAGCGTAGAATGGTGTTTGTTCAAAGACAAGGAGGGCTTGACCAGAGTTAACACTATCATGACGAGCATCATCAGCAACGATTACACTCAAACGGCTTTCTGCAGTTTCCGCTTCATACAAGAACTCAGATGGTTCAGTGATGTTAGCAAGAGTTTCATTTTGCATACCCATAGAACCACCTTTAACCACGCTAGCACGCGCACGGTCTTGTTGTTCTTTCATGGCAGCTTTGAAACCTTCATGATCAATCTTGAAGCCTTCGTCTTCCGCTAACTCTTCTGTCAATTCCACTGGGAATCCGTAAGTATCGTAAAGTTTAAAGATATCTTTACCTTCAAGCGTATCTTTACCAGATTTCTTAAGGTTGGCAAGAAGCTCATCAAGCATGCTTGAACCTGCATCGATAGTACGTGCAAAGGTTTCTTCTTCACGTTTAACAATTTTCTCGATAAAGTCTTTCTTCTCAAGAACTTCTGGGTAATAGCTTTCCATGATTTGACCAACAGTTGGGACAAGTTTGTACAAGAAAGCGTCAGAAATACCGAGACGACGACCGTGCATTACGGCACGACGAAGAAGACGACGAAGGACATAACCACGACCTTCATTACCTGGAAGGGCACCATCGCCGATGGCAAAGGCCAATGAACGAATGTGGTCTGCGATAACCTTGAAACTCAATGTTTCACCATCTGGATCATAAGTTTTACCAGACATTTTTTCAATTTCACGAATGATAGGCATGAAAAGGTCTGTTTCAAAGTTTGTTTTAGCCCCTTGCATTACGGCTCCAAGACGTTCAAGACCTGCACCCGTATCAATGT
>DBFVHV010000240.1:0-2624 GCA_048524165.1 Streptococcus sp. | reverse complement strand
AAGCAATTCTTCAATGTTTTGACCAAATTTCGCTGAAATCTCAACAAATTCGCTATCGCCACCCCATGCTGTTGAAATAACTCCATGCTCAGCCAATTCACCGATAACACGTTCTGGGTTAGCACCCGGTTTATCAATCTTGTTAATAGCGACGATGATTGGAACACCAGCAGCCTTAGAATGGTTAATGGCTTCGATAGTTTGTGGCATGACACCATCATCCGCAGCTACAATCAAGATAGTGATATCTGTAACAGAGGCACCACGAGCACGCATAGATGTGAAGGCTGCGTGTCCAGGGGTATCAAGGAAGGTAATCTTCTTACCATCTACTTCAATTTGGTAGGCACCAATGTGCTGTGTGATACCACCTGCTTCACCTGTAGCAACACGTGAGTTACGGAGAGTATCAAGAAGGGTTGTTTTACCATGGTCAACGTGCCCCATGATAGTAACAACTGGTGCACGTTCTACCATAGCATCTTCATTGAGGTAATCTTCATCAACAAAGAAACGTTCGATATCAGCATTATCGACTTCTTCTTTCTTGGTTGCCTCAATACCATAGTCAACCATCAACAACTCGATTGTATCTCCGTCCAGAGATTGGTTTTGAGTTGCCATAACACCCATCATGAAGAGTTTCTTAACGATTTCAGCTGGCTCACGTTTAATACGTTTTGCGATTTCTGCAACCGTCATGCCTTCAGTGTATTCGAATTCTTTTGGTAATTCATGGAATTTACGCTCTGTTACTGGTTTTGGAGCTGAATTACCACGGTTATTTTTACCTTTTTTATTTTTGTTTTTATTCCAGTTACTATTTCGTTGATTTCTCACTTGGTTTTGATTATTCCACTTATTATTTCTAGTTTGCTTTGGTCCATCTTCATTCTCGCGACGATTATCACGTGATTTATCTGGACGTGCTTTTTTACGACGTGTATCTTGTGCTTGTGCAGTTGGAGCTGCTTGAGCGGACACTGGTGCTGGTTTTGGAGCTGGCTTAGCTTCAGCAACGGCCTTTTGAACTGCTACTTCAGCTTGTTGTTTTTCTTTTCTTGCCTTTTCCTGTTCTTTTGCACGTCGTTGCTCTGCAGCTTTTTCTTCACGGAAACGTGTTTCACTTTGACGTGAATACTCTGCGTTTTGCTCTGCCTTCAAGGCTGCTGCACGCGCTTTAAAGTCAATACGTGGGCCTGCCTGATTGTTTCGAGCATTATCGCTACGGTTATTTCGATTCTGATCATTACGCTGTTTAGCTTGGAAATTACGGTCACGATTGCTATTGTTATCGCGGTTCCCATTGTTACGGTTTCCTTGAGCATTTCCATTTTGATTGCGACGATCATTATTGTGACGCTTACCTTGATCGTTTCCTTGTTGATTTCGGTTACGATTACGGTTATCTCGTCCCCCACCATTTTTACGACGTTCTGCTTCTGCCTTGGCACGTGCTTCTCGTTCGGCCTTAAAATTACGGCTTTGCGGTTTTTTTGGAGTCGCAGGGGCTTCTTTGACTTCAGCCTTTGATGTTTCTTTAGCAGGAGCTGATTTTGCAACAGATGCCTTATCAACCTTAGGCGCTACCTTTTCCTCTTTAGGAGTTGGTGTCGCTTTAGGTGCTGGCTTACTTTCAGCCTTAGCTGTATCCCCTTTTAAACTTGAAGTGATACGATTAGCATCTGCTTCTTCAACTGATGAGGAGTGGCTCTTAACAGAAAGACCTAGTTCCTGAGCTTTCGCAACAACAACCTTGCTTTCTAAACCAACCTCTTTTGCGATTTCATATAATCGTTTCTTTGACACGTGATGTCCTCCTATTCTTTATTCCATAAGAGTCCTCATTTTCTTTGAAAATCCAGCATCTACTACAGCAACCGTTTTTCTTGGTTTACCAATAGCCATGCTTAATTCCAGTGCATTAAACACTGTGGAGACTTCTATATTATAGTAGTTACATTTATCAGTCGTCTTTTTAGTCACGTTACTACCAGCATCATTAGCAAGAAAAACTAGTCTCGCCTGCCCTGATTGAACTGCCTTGATGACAAGTTCTTCACCAGAAATAAGCTTCCCAGCTCTTTGTGCTAGTCCCAACATATTTGACAATTTTTCTGTGTTATTCAAGACCTAACTCTCTTCTTTTGACCTTGTGATCCACATAAGCAATGAGTTCATCGTAAAAACTTTCAGGAACATCCATGGAAAAGCTATGGTTGAAAGCTTGTTTCTTTTTAGCTTGAAGGGCTTCCTCATTATCCAATTTAATGTAGGCACCTCGCCCATTTTTCTTTCCAGTTGGATCGATGAAAATTTCACCATCTTTAGTTTTCACAATGCGGAGCAAATCACGTTTATCGATGATTTCTCCTGAGACAACTGATTTTCGTAAAGGTATTTTTCGTGTTTTAGCCATCAAACACCTCTATTTTCTTCTTATTCTGCTTCTGGTGCTTCTTCCGTTGTTACTTCTACAGGTGTAGCTTCTGCAACGATTTCTTCGACAACTTCATCCACTTCAGCCTCAGCTTTTTCAGCTTCTAGTGCTTCATATTCAGAAGCTGACTTGATATCAATACGGTAGCCAGTCAAGTGTGCTGCCAAACGAACGTTTTGTCCAC
>DBFVHV010000239.1:0-9089 GCA_048524165.1 Streptococcus sp. | reverse complement strand
CATCCGACGACCTTTGCGGAACTCTTACAGTTATCTGGTTTGTCCCATGGTACAGATGTTTGGTTGGGTAATGCACAAGATTTGATCAAGGAAGGTATTGCCACCCTGAAAACAGTTATCGGTTGTCGTGACGATATCATGGTATACCTAATGCATGCAGGGTTAGATCCTAAGATGGCCTTTACCATTATGGAACGTGTGCGTAAGGGAATGTGGTTGAAAATTTCTGAAGAAGAGCGAAATGGCTATATTCAAGCCATGCGTGAAAATAATGTTCCGGACTGGTATATTGAATCTTGTGGTAAAATCAAGTACATGTTCCCTAAAGCCCATGCGGCTGCTTACGTTATGATGGCCCTTCGTGTAGCTTATTTCAAAGTGCACCATCCTATTTATTACTATTGTGCTTACTTCTCGATTCGAGCTAAAGCATTCGAGCTTAAAACGATGTCTGCGGGTCTTGATGCTGTTAAAGCTCGAATGGAAGATATTAAGGAGAAGCGCCAACGAAATGAAGCGACTAATGTTGAAAATGACTTATTTACGACGCTTGAGATTGTCAATGAAATGTTAGAACGTGGCTTTACCTTTGGCCAGTTAGATCTTTATAAGAGTCAGGCAACTGAATTTCTGATTGAAGGAGATACCTTGATTCCACCGTTTATTGCACTTGAAGGTTTGGGTGAGAACGTTGCTAAGCAAGTGGTTGCTGCGCGTGAAGAAGGGGAGTTCCTTTCCAAAACAGAATTGCGTAAACGAGGAGGTCTATCATCAACCCTAGTTGAAAAATTGGATGAAATGGGAATCCTAGGAAATATGCCAGAAGATAATCAATTAAGTCTTTTTGATGATTTCTTTTAATAGCTAAAGAGAATCGTCATCAACTTTGAGAGAATGGAGTCAGTCTCCGTTCTCTTTTTGTTTAGGGGTCTGCATGTGATGCTAAAAAGCCAAAGCTGAGAAGAAACCTTTTTCTTCGTCTTATGGTATACTGATAGAAAATTATAGTTTCGAGGAGTTAATCATGGTTTTACCAAATTTTAAAGAAAATCTTGAGAAATATGCTAAATTATTAGTTGCTAATGGGATTAATGTGCAGCCTGGTCACACAGTGGCCTTGAGCATTGATGTAGAACAAGCAGAGCTAGCTCATCTCTTAGTAAAAGAAGCCTATGCTTTAGGAGCAGCTGAGGTAATTGTTCAATGGTCGGATGATATTATTAATCGCGAACGTTTCTTGCATGCAGAGATGGATCGAATCGAAGAGGTTCCAGTTTATAAAAAAGCTGAGATGGAATATTTGTTAGAAAAGAAAGCAAGTCGTTTAGGAGTCCGTTCTTCTGATCCGGGTGCCCTTAATGGTGTAGCTCCTGAACGTCTATCAGCTCATGCTAAGGCTACTGGAGTGGCCTTTAAACCTATGCAGGTAGCAACTCAGTCTAATAAGGTTAGTTGGACAGTAGCTGCTGCAGCAGGTAAAGAATGGGCTAAGAAGGTCTTTCCTGATGCTTCGAGTGATGAGGAAGCCGTAGATTTACTTTGGGACCAAATTTTCAAGACCTGTCGTGTTTACGAAGAGGATCCTGTACGTGCCTGGAAGGAACATGCTGACCGTTTAGATGCTAAAGCACGCATACTCAATGAGGCGCAATTCTCAGCCCTTCATTACACAGCACCAGGAACAGATCTGACCCTTGGTTTGCCTAAAAACCACGTTTGGGAGTCTGCAGGTGCAATTAATGCACAGGGGGAGAGCTTCCTTCCTAATATGCCGACAGAAGAAGTCTTCACAGCTCCTGACTTCCGTCGTGCAGATGGTTATGTCTCAAGTACAAAACCACTAAGCTATAATGGTAATATTATTGAGGGAATCAAAGTAACCTTCAAAGATGGTGAAATTGTAGATATTACAGCAGACCAAGGTGACGAAGTGATGAAGAATCTCGTCTTCAACAATAATGGGGCGCGTGCTCTAGGTGAATGTGCCTTGGTACCAGATCCAAGCCCTATTTCACAATCTGGGATTACCTTCTTCAATACTCTCTTTGATGAGAATGCATCCAACCACCTAGCTATTGGAGCAGCCTATGCTACCAGTGTTGAGGGGGGAGCAGACATGACAGAAGAGGAACTTAAAGCAGCTGGTCTTAACCGTTCTGATGTACACGTAGATTTTATGATTGGTTCAAATCAAATGAATATTGATGGCATTCGTCATGATGGTAGCCGCGTACCAATCTTCCGAAATGGTGATTGGGTGATTTAAGTATCGTGGAGGATTTCTCATGATTGGAAGTATGATAGTCGGTTTTCTAATTGGCCTTATTGCCTCTGCTATTTCCAACAGAGGAGAACGTATGGGTTGCATTGGTAAGACCTTTGTAGGATGGCTTGGTGCGTTTGTTGGTCAGCTTCTTTTTGGAAATTGGGGACCAATGCTAGCAGATACAGCTATAGTTCCTTCGGTATTAGGTGCTGTTATCTTACTAGCCCTTTTTTGGGATCGTAATAGTTAGAAATGAAAGAGTTCTGAGGTATTGGTTAGATATCTGAGTACTCTTTTTTCTTATTTTTTCATTTTCATATACCACTTTTAGAAAAACTGTGGTAGAGTAGTAAAAACAGCATCTATTTGGAAAGGACTAGGAATGAGTGACTTAGATAAAAACATGGCTGTAAAAAGTATGGTTGTTATGCGTAAGGCTTTTCGTACCATCGATGCCAAGGTTTCTGAGACTTTTAAAGAATTTAATTTGACACCAACTCAATTTGGGGTCATGGATGTGCTTAATGCCAAGGGGCGTATGAAGATTGGCGAATTAATTGATCGCATGCTTGCCACCTCGGGTAATATGACTGTCGTCATTAAAAATATGGAGAAAAAGGGTTGGTTGATACGAGAAGCCTGTCAAACAGATAAGCGTGCTTTCGAGGTTGATTTGACGGATGAGGGCCGTCGTATTATTCAAGCAGCAATCCCGCCACATCAGCGAGCAATTGAGGAGACTTTTTCCGTTTTATCTCCTGACGAACAATCACAATTGGTAGAGCTTCTGAAAAAATTTAAGAATGTCTGAGCATATTTCTTTATATTTAGAATGAAATTAAATATATTACTATGTAGTAGCAAATATCAATTATTAGAAATACAAAGGAAATATATCATGAAAAACATTCTATTTATCGTTGGGTCTCTTCGTAAGGGATCATTTAATCACCAATTAGCAGAAGAAACTGAGAAAATGCTAGCTGGTAAAGCTAATGTCTCTTATCTTGACTATAGTCAAGTACCTGTTTTTAATCAGGATTTAGAAAGTCCAGTTCTTCCTGTTTTGGCAGAAGTTCGTGAGCAGATCTTGGCAGCAGATGCTATCTGGATTTTCTCTCCGGTTTATAATTTCTCAATTCCTGGGCCAGTGAAAAATTTGCTTGACTGGCTGAGCCGTGCCCTTGATCTATCAGATCCTTCAGGACCATCAGCTCTTCAAGATAAGATTGTAACCGTATCATCAGTTGCTAATGGTGGTCACAATCAACTTTTTGCTGTCTACAAAGAATTGTTACCATTTATCCGTACCCGAGTGGTTGGTGATTTTACAGCGACACGTGTAAATGATATTGCCTGGGTGGATGGGAAATTCGTAGCAACAGAAGAAGTTCTTGAAAGTCTTCAGAATCAAGCTGAGGCTTTGATTGAAGCGATTAAATAAGCATAATGAATACCCGAGGTTTCTAGCTTCGGGTATTTTTATATGCAACAATAAAAAAAGACACCCTAAGGTATCCTCGTACTATGAAGGCGGTAGACGGATTTGAACCGACGATCAAGCTTTTGCAGAGCCGTGCCTTACCACTTGGCTATACCGCCATAACAGATACCATTCTATCGAAAAAACAAAGATTCGTCAAGTCTCTTTCATCAAATTGGCTGGTTGATTGTTCAAACTGCCTATTTACAAGAAACATAAAGAGGTTGAAAAATCTTCAACCTCTTTATATTAATGATAACTGTTGTAGATAGACTACTAACACGTATGTTTTGATTATTGTCTAATCAAGTAATCAAAGGCTCCGATAGCAGCTGTAGCACCAGATCCCATGGAAATAATGATTTGTTTGTAGGCGCTGTCAGTACAGTCACCTGCGGCAAAAATACCAGGGATATTTGTTGAGCCAAATTTATCAACGATAATTTCTTGGCGTTCATTGAGCTCAATACCACTGTCTTTGAGCCAAGCAGTACTTGGTACAAGACCAATTTGTACAAAGACCCCTTCAAGATTAAGATGTTTTTCTTCATTTGTATCACGTTCAACGTAACTCAAACCAGTCACATGATCTTGACCAAGAATTTCTTTGGTTGCAACGTTCTTAAGAATGGTTAGATTATCAGTTTTAGCAGCTCGTTCTTGTAAGACTTGATCTGCCTTTAATTCAGGCAAGAACTCTAAGACTGTAACGTGTTTAGTAATACCGGCTAAATCTAAAGCCGCTTCCAAACCTGAGTTACCGCCACCGATAACTGCAACATTCTTCCCTTCAAAGAGTGGACCATCACAGTGTGGGCAGTAAGTAACTCCTTTATTGCGGAATTCTTCCTCGCCAGGGACATTGATATTACGCCATTTAGCTCCCAGAGCTAGAATAGCGGTTTTAGATTTTAAAACGGCACCGTTAGCGAGTGTTACTTCAATGAGTTCTTTCTTCTCAATCCCAGTAGCTAATTGACTTTTGATGATATCAACATCGTAAGATTTAGTATGCTCTTCAACTTGGGCCATTAACTTAGGACCTTCTGTATATAGCGTACCAATCATGTTTTCGATACCAACTGTCTCAATAACTTGTCCCCCAAAAGTTTCTGCTAAAAGACCAGTTTTTAAACCTTTACGGGCAGCATAGATTGCAGCACTGTTCCCAGCAGGACCACCACCAATAACTAAGACATCATAGACACCTTTATCGACAAAAGCTTCAGCATCAAGTGGCCCGTCGAGTTTTTCTACAAGCTGTTCAATGGTTGCACGGCCAGACGTAAATTCTTCTTGGTCTTTATAAACCGTAGGAACAGACATGATACCTTTTGCTTTGACTTCATCCTGATACATACCACCTTCAATCATAGTATGAGTGATATTTGGGTTCAAAACAGCCATTATATTAAAGGCTTGAACGACGTCAGGACAATTATGACAAGTTAACGAAACATAAGTTTCTAGATTGATAATTTTATCAATCTTCTTGATACGTTCGATAGTGTCCCCATCAACTTTTGGTGGACGACCAGAAACTTGCAAGAGAGCTAAAATGAAAGATGTGAATTCGTGCCCCATTGGTAAGCCTGAGAAAATAACACGACTTTTTTCTCCTTTTTGTGCAATACCAAAGCTAGGTTGACGTTTTAAATGTGTTGATTCAAGACTAATACGGTCAGACATAGCGACAATTTCGTCGAGAAATTCTTTGACTTTCCGAGAATTCTCGTCATCTCCTAAATCCGTTTGTAATACAATATCAGATTCTAGTAAATTTAAATATTGTGCCAATTGCGTCTTGATTTCTTTATCTAAGACCATGGATACCCCCTGGTTATTAAATTTTACCTACAAGATCTAAGCTAGGAGTAAGTGTTTCAGCTCCTTCTTTCCATTTGGCTGGACAAACTTCACCTGGATGTTGGCGAATATATTGAGCAGCACGGACTTTATCAATAAGAGTACTTGCATCGCGTCCAATACCATCAGCGTTAATTTCCATCATTTGGATAACACCATCTGGATCAATGATGAATGTACCACGTTGTGCAAGACCATCTTGCCCAAGAACATCAAAACCTTGTGAGATGTGGTGTGAAGGATCACCGATCATAGGATAAGTAATAGTTCCAACAACATCTGAGTCATCATGCCAAGCTTTGTGAACAAAGTGAGTGTCAGTAGAGACAGAGTAAACCTCTACACCAAGAGATTTAAGAGCTTCATATTGTTCTTGAAGGTCACCAAGTTCAGTTGGGCAAACGAATGAAAAATCTGCTGGATAGAAGCAGAAGACCGCCCATTTACCTTTAACATCTTCATCTGTTACAGTAATGAATTCCCCGTTGTGATAAGCTTGTGCTGAAAATTCAATAATTTCTTTTCCGACTAATGACAAAATAATGTCCTCCTCTATTTTGGATAGCCTAATTATAAACAAAATACTTATTAACCTCAAAGAAAACGATTGCAATTTCAATAAAGGTATATTTTTTCTAATGAGACTATTGATTTTATAGCTTGTCAAATGTCAGTTTTTTTGATAAACTACTATAGTTGCGTAAAGTGACAAATACTCATTTTAAGCCGATTGTGGTCTTGTTGCCGCAGGGTGGGACTGCAAGTCTAAAGCTTAGAAGAGGAAAAAACAATTTTTTAAGGAGAAATACTCATGGCAGTAATTTCAATGAAACAACTTCTTGAGGCTGGTGTTCACTTCGGTCACCAAACTCGTCGCTGGAATCCTAAGATGGCTAAGTACATCTTCACAGAACGTAATGGAATCCACGTTATCGACTTGCAACAAACTGTAAAAATGGCTGACACAGCTTACGAATTCGTTCGTGAAGCAGCAGCTAACGATGCAGTAATCTTGTTCGTTGGTACTAAAAAACAAGCAGCTGAAGCAGTTGCTGAGGAAGCAACTCGTGCTGGTCAATACTACATCAACCACCGTTGGTTGGGTGGTACTCTTACAAACTGGGATACTATCCAAAAACGTATCGCTCGTTTGAAAGAAATCAAACAAATGGAAGCTGACGGAACATTCGAAGTTCTTCCTAAGAAAGAAGTTGCACTTCTTAACAAACAACGTGCACGTCTTGAAAAATTCTTGGGTGGTATCGAAGATATGCCTCGTATTCCAGATGTAATCTACATCGTTGACCCACACAAAGAACAAATCGCTGTTAAAGAAGCTAAAAAACTTGGTATCCCAGTTGTAGCAATGGTTGATACAAACGCTGATCCAGATGAGATCGATGTAATCATCCCAGCTAACGATGACGCTATCCGTGCCGTTAAATTGATCACTTCAAAAATGGCTGACGCTATCATCGAAGGTAACCAAGGTGAAGACGCTTCTGCAGATTTCCAAGAAGCAGCTGCAGCTGATTCAATCGAAGAAATCGTTGAAGTTGTCGAAGGTGACAATAACTAATCTTTAAGATTAGTTAGGGCATGATGCCCACTAAAGATATGACAAACACCTAAGGGGCGGGGCTCAGCCCAGCCCCTTAGTTTTATAAAATAAATTTGGAGAAAAACAAAATGGCAGAAATTACAGCTAAACTTGTTAAAGAATTGCGTGAAAAATCTGGTGCTGGTGTCATGGACGCTAAAAAAGCATTGGTTGAAGTTGAAGGTGATATCGAAAAAGCGATCGAATTGCTTCGCGAAAAAGGTATGGCTAAAGCAGCTAAGAAAGCTGACCGTGTTGCAGCTGAAGGTTTGACTGGTGTTTACGTTAACGGTAACGTTGCAGCAGTTGTTGAAGTTAACGCTGAAACTGACTTCGTTGCGAAAAACGCTCAATTCGTTGAGTTGGTAAACGAAACAGCTAAAGTGATTGCTGAAGGTAAACCAGCTAACAATGAAGAAGCACTTGCATTGACTATGCCTTCAGGTGAAACTCTTGAAGCTGCATACGTAACTGCTACAGCTACTATCGGTGAAAAGATTTCATTCCGTCGTTTTGCAGTTGTTGAGAAAACTGATGCACAACATTTCGGAGCTTACCAACACAACGGTGGACGTATCGGTGTTGTTTCAGTTATCGAAGGTGGAGATGACGCTCTTGCAAAACAAATCTCAATGCACATCGCAGCGATGAAACCAACTGTTCTTTCATACACTGAATTGGACGAACAATTTGTTAAAGATGAGTTGGCACAACTTAACCACGCTATCGATCAAGATAATGAAAGCCGTGCAATGGTTAACAAACCAGCTCTTCCACACCTTAAATATGGATCTAAAGCTCAATTGACTGACGCAGTTATCGCTCAAGCTGAAGAAGATATCAAAGCTGAGTTGGCTGCTGAAGGTAAACCAGAAAAAATCTGGGATAAAATCATCCCAGGTAAAATGGACCGCTTCATGCTTGACAACACTAAAGTTGACCAAGCTTACACTCTTCTTGCTCAAGTTTACATCATGGACGACAGCAAAACAGTTGAAGCTTACCTTGAATCAGTAAATGCTTCAGTAGTAGAATTCGTTCGCTTTGAAGTTGGTGAAGGTATCGAAAAAGCATCTAACGACTTTGAATCAGAAGTTGCAGCTACAATGGCAGCAGCTCTTAACAACTAATTCTAGTTGCTAGATAAAAAGAAAAGAAGTTACGTGAATGAATCGTAACTTCTTTTTTTTATTGTAATTAGAAAAGGTCTGAGCATTTCCCCAGACGTCTATACATTTCTATTAATGAGCAAGGGTGTTTACTCCAAATAGAAGAGAGAGAGTTCCCATAATGATACCTGCAAGGATGACCCCGAGCATAACAGCTAGAACACTGCGCTTAAAGTTCCAGTCTAGGATAGATGCTGCAAGCGTACCAGTCCAAGCTCCTGTTCCTGGAAGCGGGATTCCTACAAAGAGCAGAAGGGCCCAGAAGACACCCTTGTCTCCAGCAGCTTTTTCAAGTTTTTGACCACCGCTATGGCCTTTTTTTAGACACCAGGTAAAGAAGCCACCGATAAGAGGTTTGTCAGCACCCCACTCGAGAACACGGTGGGCGAAGAAGAAGATAATTGGAACTGGAAGCATGTTTCCAATGACACAAAGAATGAGGGCCTGCCACCAAGGAATACCTGAGGCGATAGCGACAGGAACTGCTCCGCGGAGTTCAACAAGGGGAATCATAGAGATTAAGAATGCAATGATGTATTTCATGAGTAACCTTTCATAAGGAAATAGAATAAGAGATAAAATTCAAGGAGAGTGACTTTTATCAAGCTGTTCAGGATATTTTAGTAAAAACTGAGACACCTACTATTTTTAGTCTTATTTATTGTATCTTATATAATCTCTAATGACAACTTTAAAAAGCTTTTC
>DBFVHV010000238.1:0-9538 GCA_048524165.1 Streptococcus sp. | reverse complement strand
AACCTTAAATTGGCGAAAGAAGTTGTAGAAAAAGCACACGCTAAAGGTATCTCAGTTGAAGCCGAAGTTGGTACTATCGGTGGTGAAGAAGACGGTATCGTTGGTAAAGGTGAATTGGCACCAATCGAAGATGCTAAAGCTCTGGTTGCAACTGGTGTTGACTTCTTGGCTGCAGGTATCGGTAACATCCACGGTCCTTACCCAGAAAACTGGGAAGGTCTTGACCTTGACCACTTGCAAAAATTGACAGAAGCTGTACCAGGTTTCCCAATCGTATTGCACGGTGGATCAGGTATTCCTGATGATCAAATCCAAGCAGCTATCAAACTTGGTGTTGCTAAAGTTAACGTTAACACTGAATGTCAAATCGCATTTGCTAACGCAACACGTAAATTTGTTGCTGAATATGAAGCAAATGAAGCAGAATACGACAAGAAGAAACTCTTCGACCCACGTAAATTCTTGAAACCAGGTTTCGAAGCAATTACAGAAGCTGTTGAAGAACGTATCGACGTATTTGGTTCAGCAAACAAAGCTTAATTGAACAAAGAAACAAGATTCTCATAGAGTCTTGTTTTTTTATGTCTAAACAAACTGCAACAAGATCCGAAGAGAAACTTTTTTTTGTAGCAGAATAATGAGCTAGTCTTTGCGGACAGATAAACAAAGACTAATCTTCTATCTGAACTTTATTTAAGACATAGCCCTTTTAAGATGATAGGACCTATTTCCTAACTTTTTAAGATATGCTATAATATGAATATGTTTGATAATTATATTGTACCTGTATTTTTTGGTGGTGGAGCTCTTGCTCTACTTGGTTTATTGTTATTTGGTTGGGCCTTGCCTTCATTTTTGAAGGGGAAGTGGTCTTATTTGATTTCCTTGCTAGGCCTAGGTTTGGTTGCTTTTGCCTATTTTGATGGGGCGATTGTTATCACTTATAAAATTTGGCTTGGCTTGCTTGGTGTTATCATGATTGGTTGGGGGCTTCCTTTCAACAATCGCAAGGGACGCCGTACTATGACCATTTTTTGGAGCATCATGGCAATTGTTGTTGGTATTGCTGCTATTGCATTCACTATTGCTTACGGTGTTATTAACCGTCACTAACATGAATCTATAAAACATGCTATAATAATGGCATGTTTTATTTTATGACCCTATCATTTATTATCATGCCTGCTTTGGGCTGCTTCTTAATTGGCTTAGCATTGGCTAAATCAGATCGTTGGACTTTTTCTTGGATTTTATCCTTAATAGGTCTTGTGGCTTTTATTTCTTCTTTTTGGCATATAGCGCGTGCAGACCTATGGTTTATGCTTAGCTATAGTTTTGGTCCTTTTTTGATGGGATTTGGTTTCACATGGAATCTAAGTAAGAAGCGTCGGATGCAGTTGCTACTGTTAGGGGTGTTTTTCCTTATCTTTTTTATGATTCTGTACTATCTTATTGTTCGAATCCTAAATACAGCTGTTGTTTAAAGGAGGGCTGTGATGTTGCTAGATTTAGAAGAGAAAACACGTGTACTTGTTGAAGACATTGTTGATCGTTCGGCGATTGGACGTGGAGCTATCTTTGTCTTAGGTTTATCTTCCAGTGAGGTTGCTGGTGGAACTATCGGAAAGGCTTCTAGTCGTGAAATCGGTCAACGAATTGTAAAAACTATTCTTGAGGTTTTGGAACCTAAAGGTATTTACTTGGCTGTCCAGGGCTGTGAACATTTGAATCGGGCTTTAGTTGTTGAGCGTGAGCTTGCTTTGGCTAAAGATTTGGAAATTGTCAATGTTCTTCCGACCTTACATGCTGGTGGGAGTGGTCAGTTGGCTGCTTTTGATTACATGGAGGATCCTGTTGAAGTGGAAGAAATTGTTGCCCAGGCTGGTATTGATATTGGAGATACCTCTATTGGCATGCATGTGAAGAGGGTTCAAGTTCCTCTTCGCCCTGTTACTTCAGAATTAGGTGCTGCCCATGTGACTGCTTTGGCGAGTCGACCTAAGTTGGTTGGTGGTGCTCGTGCGGAGTATCTAGCAGATCCTATTCGTAAAAACTAAATAAAGTATCGGACAAGTGTTCGATACTTTTTCTTTTGGATTCGTTTTAGTGATGACGCTTGGCATAGTCGACAAATTTGAATTTTTCAAGTTTGTGTCGGCTTTCGGTGAACTGAAACTGATTTCCATTATTCAGATAAACTTTTGAGCGTATGCAGACGACGTGATGATCTTTACCGATATCGATGAGGATTTTGTCTTGCTCGGTAGTGTTGTCAATGGTGATTTCTTTAAAGGCATGAGAAATGCTAAGGTGGAGCTGATTCTCAAGGTAATCATAGATGGAGTTCTCAGCGATGCTACGGTTGAGTTGAGGCATAAGTCTCGTATCCAGGTAATCAATATCAACGACAGAGGCACAGTCATCAACGACTCTTTGCCGAATAAGACGCCAAACCTGTTGGCTTCTTGAAAATCCAGTTTTTTCTGAGAGATTGGTGTCAACGATGATTTTATCTAGAGAGATAACGTTGGTTTGTGATTTAATGCCTTGTTGTTCTATGAGCTCTTGGTAACTGGTTAAGTCAGATACAGGGAAGTTCACTTGTTCATGACTAATAACTTGAGAACCTGACCCATGAATCTTTTTAACCAGGCCTTCTTCAACGAGTAAAGACTATGCCTTTCGTATGGTGTCTCGACTGACTTTGAAAGTTTCTACTAATTCTTGCTCGGTGGGCAGAAAGTCTCCAACTTGATATTCTTTGCTATGGATAGCTTTTTCTAAATCTTTATAGATAACCTGATATTTTTTCATTTTTCTCCCTACTTGTTGGCAAAAAAACATACAACTATTATTTTTTTAAAAAAATATGGGCAAAAAATCCCGGAACACTTGCAGACAAATTTGCAATCGGTGGCAAAGAAAATGTGACAGCGGTAACTCACTGTGCGACACGTATGCGTTTCGTTCTTGGTGATGACAAGAAGGCAGATGTGAAAACAATCGAAGCCATTCCTGTCGTTAAAGGGACTTTCACGAATGCAGGTCAATTCCAAGTTATCATTGGTAATGATGTGCCAATCTTTTATAACGATTTCACAGCTGTATCAGGGATTGAAGGTGTTTCAAAAGAAGCTGCTAAATCAGCTGCTAAGAGTAACCAAAACCCAGTTCAGCGTGTTATGACAACCCTGGCGGAAATCTTTACACCGTTGATTCCAGCTTTGATAGTTGGGGGGCTTCTTCTTGGTCTGCAAAATGTCTTGGGGAGTATCCAATTCAGAAATTTAGGTGGAAAAACAATTGTTGAGGTTTCCAAGTTTTGGGAAGGGGTTAACGAAATCCTTTCGGTCATCAGTGGTGCGATCTTTGGTTTCTTGCCAGTAGGTATCACGTGGTCTGTATCTCGTAAGATGGGGACCAGTCAAATTCTTGGTATTGTACTTGGGATTTGTTTGGTTCACCCTAGTCTGCTTAGTGCCTATGAATATGCGGCTCACAAGGCTGCGGGAGATATTCCACACTTTATCCTTGGTTTTGAAAAAGTGGGTTACCAAGGACAAGTTATTCCAGCACTTTTGGCTGGTTTGACACTTTCTTATCTTGAAATTTTCTGGCGTAAATACATTCCAGAAGTTATCTCAATGATCTTTGTACCACTTTTGTCATTGGTTCCAGCAGTTATCCTTTCTTATGCTGTTCTTGGTCCAATTGGTTGGTGGCTCGGAGGTCTTATCTCTGGTGTGGTATTGGCCGGCTTGACTGGTCCCGTTAAATGGCTCTTTTGTGCAGTCTTTGGTGCCATCTATGCGCCTTTCGTTATCACTGGTCTTCACCATATGACTAATGCTATTGACCTTGAATTGGTGCGTACGGCAGGTGGTACTGGTTTATGGCCAATGATTGCCCTCTCTAACATTGCGCAGGGTTCAGCAGTATTTGCTTACTACTTTATTAAACGTCATGATGAACGTGAAGCACAGATTTCACTTCCAGCAACTATTTCAGCTTATCTTGGTGTTACTGAACCAGCACTATTTGGTGTTAACGTTAAGTATGTCTATCCATTAGTAGCAGGGATGTCTGCTTCTGCCTTATCAGGATTACTTTCAACAGTCTTTGGCGTCCAAGCAAACTCTATCGGTATTGGTGGTCTTCCAGCTATTCTCTCTATTAACCCTCAATATTGGGCAATCTTTGCGATTATTATGGTTGTTGATATTGTAGTTGCTATGGTATTGACATTCCTCTTCCACAAAACCGGATTTTTAACGAAAACAGAGGAAGATGGACATGCATAAGAAGCGCTTAAGGAAGCTTCAGAAGGTTTGGTAGAACCAACTGTTCTTGCTGAACCAGCAGAGGTTGTTAGCCCTCTTACAGGCCAAGTTAAGCCTCTTAGCCAAGCGACCGATCCTGTTTTCTCATCTGGAGTGATGGGACAAGGTATCGTGATTGAACCAAGTCAAGGTGAATTGGTTTCACCAGTAAATGGTACAGTGACAGTACTCTTCCCAACTAAGCATGCAGTAGGCATTGTTTCTGAAGAAGGTGTTGAAATGTTGATGCACATCGGTATGGATACTGTTAGCCTTGACGGAAAAGGTTTTGAAGCACATATTGAACAAGGGGATAAGGTCGTTGTTGGTCAAAAACTTATCACTTTTGATATGGAAGTGATTAAAGGTGCAGGTCTTATCACTGAAACACCAGTTATCATAACAAATCAAGATGATTTTCAAGCGGATGTTGAAGGGAATCTTCCACGTGATATCAAACGTGGTGATGTTCTTATGATTGCTCATCGCACAAAATAATCACGCATAAGGGGTGGAGACGATTGTCCCACCCTTTGACTTAAAAGTTAAGAAAAGGAATTAAATATGGCATTAGATAAAACAAAGGTTGTTTATCAAATCTATCCAAAATCATATAAGGACACAACAGGAAATGGAATCGGTGATTTTAGAGGGATTATTAAAAAGATTCCTTATCTGGCAGAACTAGGTGTGGATATGGTTTGGCTCAATCCATTCTATCCAAGTCCACAGCGTGACAATGGTTACGACATTTCAGATTATACAGCGGTAAATCCTATATTTGGGGATATGGCTGATTTTGAAGAAATGGTTGGTGTTGGAAAAGAATACAAGATTGACTTCATGCTAGACATGGTGCTTAACCATTGCTCAACGGAGCATGAGTGGTTCCAAAAGGCTCTTGCTGGAGACGAGTACTACCAAGATTTCTTCTTCATTCAAGACCAGCCAACTGATTGGTTGTCTAAGTTTGGTGGCTCTGCTTGGGCACCGTTTGGAGATATGGGAAAATACTATCTCCACCTTTTTGATGAAACACAGGCGGACCTTAATTGGCGAAATCCAAATGTTCGTAAGGAGTTATTTAAGGTAGTCAACTTCTGGCGAGACAAAGGTGTCAAAGGTTTTCGTTTTGACGTGATTAACCTGATTGGTAAGGACGAGGTTTTAGTAGATTGTCCAGAAAATGAAGGGAAACCAGCTTATACAGATAAACCAATCGTGCATGATTATCTTCACATGCTGAATGAAGCTACCTTTGGTTCTGACGATAGTTTTATGACAGTCGGAGAGATGTCTTCAACAACCATTGATAACTGTGTTCTTTATTCGGCACCGGAACGTCAGGAGTTGTCTATGGCCTTTAACTTCCACCATTTAAAAGTGGACTATGAAGATGGACAAAAATGGACCATTGCACCCTTTGATTTTGAAGAGCTCAAGCGCCTCTACCACACCTGGGGCAAGGAAATGAGCGATCGTGGTGGATGGAGTGCCCTCTTCTGGAATAACCACGACCAACCTCGAGCCTTGAATCGCTTTGTGGATATCAAGAACTTCCGTAATGAAGGGGCTACCATGCTAGCAGCTAGCATCCACTTGTCACGTGGAACACCATACATCTACATGGGTGACGAAATCGGGATGATTGATCCAGACTATGATTCGATGGCAGATTACGTGGATGTGGAATCCATCAATGCTTATCAAATGCTCTTGGACCAAGGTAAATCTCCTGAGCAAGCCTTTAAGATTATCCAAGCTAAGTCACGTGATAATTCTCGTACGCCAATGCAATGGGATGCTTCTGAAAATGCAGGTTTTTCAACAGGTACTCCATGGTTGAAAGCTGGTAAATCTTACAAAGACATCAACGTTGAAAATGAGATTAATGGACCAATCTTTAAATTCTATAAAGAATTAATTCGCTTGCGTAAAGAAATGCCTATCATTTCAGAAGGAAGCTACCAGCCAGCACTTGAAGATAGCAAGCAGGTCTACGCCTTTGAACGCCACTTAGACGGTCAAAAACTCTTGGTGCTCAATAATTTCTATGGAAGTGAAGCTGAAGTGGAGATTCCAGAAGAATACCAAGCAGGGCGCGTGCTCTTGTCCAACTATGAGAATTCAGAGCTTGCTGAAAAGGTAAGTCTAAAACCTTATCAAACCCTAGCAATCTTAGTTAAATAAGACAAACTTTCCTCAGTAAATGCTTTTGCTGGGGAATTTTGTTATAATGAAAACACTTTTAATGTTGATGGAGGAAGTGTAATGACACGCTTACAAGATGATTTTTACCATGCGATTAATGGTGAGTGGGAAAAGACAGCAGTGATTCCTGATGACAAACCACGTACAGGTGGTTTCTCAGATTTAGCAGATGAAATTGAAGACCTCATGCTTGAAACGACTGATCAGTGGTTGGCAGGAGAGAATGTTCCTGACAATGCCATTCTACAAAACTTTATTAAGTTTCACCGTATGGCTGCGGACTTTGACAAACGTGAGGCAGTGGGTATCGAGCCTGTTAAACCTTGGATTGAAGAATACAAGAAGCTTTCCTCATTCTCAGAATTTGCTTCGAAAATTGCTGAATTTGAGATGTCTGGTAAGCCCAATGACTTTCCATTCGGTGTATCTCCAGACTTTATGAATGCTCAATTAAATGTCCTCTGGGCTTACGCACCGGGTATTATTTTGCCTGATACGACCTATTATACTGAGGATAATGAGAAAGGCAAGGAGCTTTTAGGAATTTGGCGTGAGATGCAAGAAGAACTCCTTGAGAAATATGGCTTTACAGCTGAGGAAATCAAAGACATTTTGGATAAGGTTATTGCCCTTGATGCTAAGTTGGCTAAGTATGTCCTTTCGCGTGAAGAATCTTCTGAGTATGTGGAACTCTATCACCCATATGATTGGGAAGACTTTACCAAGCTGGCGCCTGAACTCCCACTGGATAATATTTTCACAGAAATCTTGGGTCAAGTCCCTGATAAAGTTATCGTTCCTGAAGAACGCTTCTGGACAGAATTCGCGGCGGAATATTACTCAGAAGAAAATTGGGAGTTACTTAAGGCGGGCCTACTTATCGATGCTACGACATCTTGGAATGCCTATTTGACAGACGAGCTTCGTGTTCTATCTGGAAAATATAGCCGTGCGCTTTCAGGAACGCCACAAGCTATGGATAAGAAAAAAGCAGCCTTCTACTTGGCACAAGGACCTTACAATCAGGCTCTAGGACTTTGGTATGCAGGTGAAAAATTCTCACCAGAAGCCAAGGCAGACGTCGAAGCCAAAGTAGCAACTATGATTGACGTTTATAAATCACGCCTTCAAACAGCGGACTGGTTGGCTCCTGAGACACGTGAAAAGGCCATTACGAAACTGAATGTCATCACGCCTCACATTGGTTATCCAGAAAAATTGCCAGAGACCTATGACAAGAAGATTATTGATGAGAACTTGTCACTTGTTGAGAATGCACAGAAGTTAGTTGAAATTTCAATTGCTCATAGCTGGAGCAAGTGGAATAAACCTGTTGATCGTAGTGAGTGGCACATGCCTGCCCACATGGTTAATGCTTACTATGATCCACAGCAGAACCAAATTGTTTTCCCAGCAGCTATCCTGCAAGCACCTTTCTATGATATTGCACAAAGCTCATCAGCCAACTATGGTGGTATTGGTGCTGTCATTGCTCACGAGATTTCCCATGCCTTTGATACCAATGGTGCTTCCTTCGACGAAAACGGTAGCCTTAAGAACTGGTGGACTGAAGAAGATTACGCAGCCTTTAAAGAACGCACTGATAAGATTGTGGACCAGTTTGAGGGCTTGGATTCTTATGGTGCCAAGGTCAACGGCAAACTGACTGTTTCTGAGAATGTGGCTGATCTCGGAGGTGTGGCCTGTGCTTTAGAAGCAGCTAAACGTGATGAAGATTTTTCAGTCCGTGAATTCTTTGTTAACTTTGCGACGATTTGGCGTATGAAGGCGCGTGAAGAATACATGCAAATGTTGGCTAGCGTGGATGTTCATGCCCCAGCTAAATGGCGTACCAATGTTATCGTGAGTAACTTCGACGAATTTCACAAAGAATTTGACGTCAAGGGGGGAGATGGCATGTGGCGTGCCCCAGAAGATCGTGTCATTATTTGGTAAAAAGTGATGAAATCTGTCCAAAATGGATGGATTTCTTTATTTTTATCTGTGTAAGGGTTTACATAATGTGTAGAAAACGCTATAATAGATTTGTGTTAAAGCTTGTGAAGTTTTTAACAAGTATTCAAAGGAGTTTCATATGACTAAACAAACTAAAGATATTCAAACAGTAATAGATGAATTGGCAACAAAAGGGGTTGAAGCCCTCGATGCCATGGCTAACTTTACGCAGGAGCAAGTGGACCACATTGTTCACCAAGCTGCGATTGCTGCCCTAGATAAACATATGTATTTGGCAAAATTGGCCGTTGATGAAACAGGCCGTGGTATTTATGAAGATAAAGCTATCAAAAACATGTATGCTTCTGAATACATTTGGAATAGTATTAAATATGACAAGACAGTAGGCGTTATCGCTGAAGATAAAGAACAAGGTTTGGTTTCTATCGCTGAGCCAGTCGGTGTTATCTGTGGGGTGACACCAACAACTAACCCAACTTCAACAACGATTTTCAAAGCCCTTATCGCTCTTAAGACACGTAACTCTATCGTCTTTGCCTTCCACCCATCAGCTCAAAAATCATCTGCAGAGGCAGCTCGTATCGTCCGTGATGCAGCTATTGAAGCGGGTGCACCTAAGAACTGTATCCAGTGGATTGAAGAGCCATCTATCGAAGCAACTGGTCTTTTGATGAACCATCCTAAGATTGCCACAGTACTTGCGACTGGTGGGCCTGGTATGGTTAAGGCAGCTTATTCAACTGGTAAACCAGCTCTTGGTGTAGGAGCCGGGAACGTACCATCTTATATTGCTGCTGATGCTAAAGTTAAACGTGCTGTCAACGATATCATCGTTTCAAAAACCTTTGACAATGGTATGATTTGTGCTTCTGAACAAGCAGCTATCGTTGATGCGGCTATTTATGATGAAGTTAAGGCTGAATTCGAAGCACATCAATGTGTCATCATTTCTAAAAAAGCTGATATTGCTAAATTGGAAAAAGTCGTTCTTAACGAAGCACGTACAGCTGTAAACGGTGCTATTGTAGGTC
>DBFVHV010000237.1:0-1848 GCA_048524165.1 Streptococcus sp. | reverse complement strand
CCTAACCGATGAGAAAGATCCTACGTTATGGGATAAATTAGCCCAACTTTACCAAGCTTATGGGGCGGATTATAAGGGTGAAGGTCTTAGAAAATCTTATGCTAAGCGTGTGGCACAGGCTCGTAAGGAGTTAATAGAGCTTAAAGGAGTTGCTTATCCAGAAGTTGATTTAGCTCACATTTTCAACCAGCTTTATGTAGATGGTCGCCCTCAGTCTAGTTGCCTTAATCAACCAGAAGATTGGGGGCAACTGATAGCTATGGTCTTTCGCGTCTTATCTCGTAAGCACTTGTTAGTTTATCCGCATACCAAGGAGGTTTTGACCTTTCTAAAAGAGCAGGGATGCCATCTTTATCTCTTGTCTAATGCTCAAGCAGCCTTTACTAACGCCGAGATTGACCTAATGGAGTTAAGATCTTGTTTTGATGCCATTTATTTGTCTTCGGATGTGGGTATTTGTAAGCCTCAACCAGAATTTTTAAAGCAAGTTCTAGATGACCATGGGTTGAACCCAGCTGAGACTGTTATGGTGGGAAATGACTTGACGACGGATATTGCTGTAGCTAAAGCGGTTGGAATTGATGGAATCTTGCTGAATACCTTCCCTTATTCTCGTCGAGAGTTGGAGAATTCCCCAATCAAACCAGATCGAGTGATTACTGACATAGAGGCTCTAAAGACAAATTTTACATAAAAATACACTCTATTTGGCAAAAGCAAAGACAATTATCAGAATTTTTGGTATAATAATTCCTAACTTTATGTGAATGGAGAATCTCATGACTGCACAAAAAATGTCTGCACAAGAAATTATCGCTTTTATCGGTAATGCTGAAAAGAAAACGAATGTTAAAGTAACTTTTGAAGGGGAATTGGCAACCGCTGTTCCAGCTTCTGTTACTAAGCTTGGTAATGTTCTTTTCGGAGACTGGAAAGATATCGAACCACTTCTTGCGAATTTGACTGAAAACAAGGACTACGTTGTAGAACAAGATGGCCGTAACTCAGCTGTTCCATTGCTTGATAAACGTCACCTTAATGCGCGTATCGAACCAGGCGCTATTATCCGTGACCAAGTAACTATCGAAGATAATGCTGTTGTTATGATGGGTGCTGTTATCAACATCGGTGCTGAAATCGGTGCAGGTACTATGATTGATATGGGTGCTATCCTTGGTGGTCGTGCTACTGTTGGTAAAAACAGCCACATTGGTGCGGGTGCAGTCCTTGCTGGTGTGATTGAACCAGCTTCAGCAGATCCAGTACGTATCGGTGATAACGTGCTTGTTGGTGCTAATGCTGTTGTGATTGAAGGTGTTCAAGTAGGTAACGGTTCAGTCGTTGCTGCTGGAGCTATCGTTACTCAAGATGTCCCTGAAAATGTGGTTGTAGCTGGTGTTCCAGCTCGCATCATCAAGGAAATCGATGAAAAAACACAACAAAAAACAGCACTCGAAGACGCTTTGCGTAACTTGTAACATATTGATAGTAGAGGCCTGTAAGGCCTCTATTTCTAGATTCTCTATAAAATAAATATAAATAAAAAGGACAAAAACATGACACTTGATTTAATCAAAATCAGACGAGACCTTCACCAAATTCCCGAAATTGGTTTGGAAGAATTTAAAACGCAGGCTTATCTCTTAGAGCGTATTGCTGAAATGACTGAAGGTAAGGACTTTGTGGAGCAACGTACATGGCGAACAGGAATCCTTGTTTTTCTCCATGGGTCTTCACCTGAGAAAACTATTGGTTGGCGTACAGATATCGATGGTCTACCAATAGTAGAGGAAACAGGTCTTGACTTCAAATCTACTCATGAAGGTCGTATGCATGCTTGTGGTCACG
>DBFVHV010000236.1:0-1734 GCA_048524165.1 Streptococcus sp. | reverse complement strand
GCCAGCCATAAATTTAATTTATATGTGCTATAATGGAGAGTAGCAAGTGGCTTTTTAGGAAACCCTAGAGGCCTATCAGAGTAAAGAAAGTTGAATTATGTTAAATAAAAACGCTATTGTAGAAGTTGAAATTGTCGATTTGACACATGAAGGAGCGGGTGTCGCTAAGGTGGATGGCTTTGTCTTTTTTGTGGATAACGCCCTACCAGGTGAAGTCATCAAGATGCGCGTGCTTAAGCTCAAGAAAAATATCGGTTTTGGCAAGGTTGAGGAGTATGTGACCCTTTCACCAAATCGTAATCAGGACATTGATGCTACTTATCTCCGTTCAGGAATTGCTGATTTTGGGCACATGACTTACGAGGAGCAGCTTAAGTTCAAGCGTAAACAAGTCGTCGATAACCTCTATAAAACAGCCGGCATCTCGGACGTAGAAGTCGCTGAAACACTAGGTATGGAAACACCTTATGCCTATCGTAATAAGGCGCAGGTGCCCGTTCGCCGTGTTAAAGGTCAGCTTGAAACAGGTTTCTACCGCAAGAATTCGCACGACTTGATTCCAATTGAGGATTTTCTCATCCAAGAGAAGGAAATTGATAAACTCATTGTCTTTGTCCGTGATCTTCTCCGTCGCTATGACCTCAAACCTTATGATGAGAAGGAGCAGACAGGTTTGATTCGTCATTTGGTAGTTCGTCGTGGTCATTATTCAGGTCAGATGATGTTGGTTTTTGTAACGACCAGACCAAAAGTTTTCCGTATTGATCAAATCATTGCTAAGATTACGGAAGCCTTCCCAAGTGTCGTTTCAATCATTCAAAACATCAACGATAAGAACACTAACGCTATCTTTGGTAAGGAGTTTCGCACCCTTTATGGTCAAGACACCATCACAGATAGGATGTTGGGCAATGACTATGAGATTTCTGCCCAGTCTTTCTATCAGGTTAATACCGAGATGGCCGAAAAACTCTATCAAACGGCTATTGATTTCTCAGATCTAAACAGCGACAGCATTGTTATTGATGCCTATTCAGGAATCGGGACAATCGGTTTGTCATTTGCCAAACAGGTCAAGGAAGTCTACGGCGTTGAAGTCATCGAAACAGCCGTTGAAGATGCCAAGAAAAATGCAGAACGCAACGGCATCACAAATGCCCACTATGTGGCTGACTCAGCTGAAAATGCCATGGCCAAGTGGAGCAAGGATGGCATCAAACCAGACGTCATCATTGTGGATCCACCACGCAAGGGTTTGACTGAAAGTTTCATCAAAGCCAGCGTCGCCATGCAACCTGAGAAGATTACTTATGTCTCATGTAACCCAGCAACCATGGCGCGTGATATCAAACGCTATCAAGAATTGGGCTATGAATTGAAGAAAGTACAGCCGGTGGATTTGTTTCCTCAAACGCACCATGTCGAGTGTGTAGCTCTGCTCGTGAAAGCCTAGAAACCTTTTAGCGAAAAGTTTTATGAAGTCACTGGAAACAGTGGCTTTTTAGCTTTAGTGGGACGTATGATAGTAATATACTCAAATTGAAATAAACACCTCTAATCTTTTATTTCAGCGAGGAATGTTAAATCTATTTCTATAGACGAGTGGTATGTTGCTTGTGCTAACTAGTCACCAATTTAGATTACCTTCGTTTTTATTATGGCTTCAAGCTAGTTTTTCTTATTGAAAATACAAGAAAACCACCAGCTTAGCTAGTGATTGACAAGGTTTTGAGC
>DBFVHV010000235.1:0-1593 GCA_048524165.1 Streptococcus sp. | reverse complement strand
AAAAAACTAGCTGAGCTAGTTTTTATTATAGTCCGTAGTTGTAATCATCGTCTTGCATGGCTTCAACAGTACCTAGAAGGTAACCATTACCGACTTGAGAGAAGAAGTCGTGGTTTGATGTTCCTGTAGAAATACCATTCATAACGATTGGGTTAACATCGTTTGCAGAATCTGGGAAAAGAGGGTCTTGTCCTAAATTCATCAATGCCTTGTTGGCATTATAGCGAAGGAAAGTCATTACTTCTTCAGTCCATCCAACACCATCATAAAGAGATTTAGTGTAGAGTTCTTCATTTTCATACAATTGATAGAGTAGATCATACATCCATTCACGGAAACTCTCTTGCTCTTCTTCAGGTAATTCGTTGAATCCTAGTTGGAACTTATAGCCAATATAGGTTCCGTGAACAGATTCGTCACGGATAATCAGTTTGATAATTTCAGCGACGTTAGCTAGCTTATTGTTACCAAGATAATAGAGAGGAGTGAAGAAGCCTGAATAGAAAAGGAAGGTTTCAAGATAGGTGGAAGCAACTTTTTTCTGAAGTGGCGTTCCGTTTTCATAAATATCGTTAATGATTTTTGCTTTAGTTTGCAAGTACTCGTTGCTGTTTGTCCACTCAAAAATGTCCTCAATTTCTGATTTAGTATTCAAAGTTGAGAAAATAGAAGAGTAAGATTTTGCGTGGACAGATTCCATAAACTGAATGTTGTTCAAGACAGCTTCTTCATGAGGTGTACGAACGTCTGCACGAATGGCTTCAACACCCGTTTGAGATTGCATGGTATCTAGCAAGGTCAAACCGCCGAAAACTTTTCCAACTAAATCTTTTTCTTCAGCTGAAAGTTTACGCCAGTCATCAAGGTCATTTGAAAGGGGGATACGAGTATCTAACCAAAATTGTTCAGTTAATTTTTCCCAAGTAGATTTATCAATCGCATCTTCGATTTCATTCCAGTTAATGGCTTTATAGTAAGTTTCCATTAGAAACCTCTTTCTTTATTGATATCAATTCTATTTTATCATAATTAAAAATCATGATGTAGTTTTTTGAGTTTATCTATTAAAAAAGTCGGCGAACCGACCTTTTTATGCATTTTATAAATAAGAGTAGTGAAGTTGTTAGCCTCAAATCACTATCTTAGATGACACAGCTTTCACACTGGTTAGAGCCAACTTCTTCACCGTCATCTGTGTAAGTACGGATGTAGTAGATTGACTTGATTCCTTTGTTAAAGGCGTAGTTACGAAGGATAGAAAGGTCACGAGTTGTTTGTTTATTTTCTGTTTTCCATTCGTAAATTTCTTTAGGCAACTCACTACGCAAGAATAGGGTTAATGACAAACCTTGATCAACGTGTTCAGTCGCAGCGGCATAAACGTCGATAACTTTACGCATGTCCATGTCGTAGGCTGAAGTGTAGAAAGGAATAGTGTCTGTTGAAAGACCGTTGGCTGGATAGTAAATTTTTCCGATTTTCTTCTCTTGACGTTCTTCAATACGTTGTGTGATTGGATGAATAGAAGCAGAACAGTCGTTAATGTAAGAGATTGAGCCATTTGGTGCAACAGCCAAACGGTTTTGATGATAG
>DBFVHV010000234.1:0-4024 GCA_048524165.1 Streptococcus sp. | reverse complement strand
GGTTTGAACTCCAAAGTTTGTAAGGGCAGAACCAAAGAAGACCGGCGTCAATTCACCAGCTAAAATAGCTTCTTCAGAGAATTCATTTCCTGCTTCTGTCAAGAGTTCGATATCTTCTTTAGCTTGCTCATAGAATGGATTGTTGGCAAATAGAGTATCACCATCTTCAATCTTGGCAAAGCGCTCGTCACCCTTGTAAAGCTCCAAGCGTTCATTATAAAGGTCATACAGTCCTTCGAAGGCTTTACCCATACCGATAGGCCAGTTCATTGGGTAGCTGGCAATACCAAGCACTTCTTCCAACTCTTCCAAGAGGTCAAGTGGCTCACGTCCATCACGGTCCAATTTGTTCATGAAGGTGAAGACAGGAATACCACGGTGTTTGACAACTTCGAACAGTTTTTTGGTTTGGGCCTCGATACCCTTGGCTGAGTCAACGACCATGACGGCAGCATCAACCGCCATAAGGGTACGGTAGGTATCTTCTGAGAAGTCCTCGTGTCCTGGGGTATCAAGGATATTGACACGTTTGCCAGCATAGTCAAACTGCATCACAGATGAGGTTACTGAGATACCACGTTGTTTCTCAATATCCATCCAGTCAGATTTGGCAAAGTTTCCGGTCTTCTTACCTTTTACGGTACCAGCTTCACGGATTTCACCCCCAAAGTAAAGCAATTGTTCAGTGATTGTTGTTTTACCAGCATCGGGGTGAGAGATGATGGCAAAAGTACGGCGTTTTTTGATTTCGTCTTGAATACTCATAGTTTTCTTTCTTCTTTAAAAATAATCTTTTTGTTACTTTTCCTTAGTGGTATGGATGTCAGCAGCTTCTTTGTAAATCTCAAAAATTCCATGTCCCAGAGCTACTAATAGCAATAGGGTTTTTACCAGAACGAAAAGCAAGATCGTTGTAGCACTTCTTTCAGAAAATGTCTATCTTTTAAGAGCTACATTTGTTGTCAAGGCTTGCGATAATTCTCGCAGGCACAGCTCTTTTATTATATCCAAATTACAGTGTGAAAGCAATTCTGAAAGCGTTTTGTGTTAGAATAAAACAAATAAAATGACAAAGCACGCTATCAACTTTCTGATAGCGTGTTTCTTCATTTATTTAATATTTCTCTTCAAAATACTCCAGACCTTTTTTCATGATTATCATGAGAATAATCAGAGCTCCTGAAACAGCAAGGTGTTTGACAACTAAGGGAGTTCCCATAATAAATGGTGTGTGTTTAAGCATCCCATAGTTTCCACCGATGGTCTGATTAACTATTACCAGACCTAGATTCAGTATCAGGGTAGCCACCACAATCAGTCCTTGGCTGATGGGATGGGTTTTATAACTGTTAAAAATGACATTCAGGCTATTGACAAGTAGGGCATAGTGACCAATTAGGAAAGAAAAGCCTGTGATATGAGGAAACTCATAGGGATCAAATACTGGGTAAATCAATGCACAGTAGGTTCCGACGACTCCCATAATAGCGAAGTAGGTCTTTGTCCTACTATTTTTCAAGAGGAGAACAGCAAACATGGCCATACGGCAATGGTAAAGGGGCAGACTAATATAAAGAGGAAAGCCCTGCCAGAGGTACCAAGTATAGAGGGCAAAGAGTTGAATGGCTTGGATAGTGAGAAAGGTCCAACGCCATATCTTGTTGTAATACCAACACCAACTCAAGTAACTCAGAAGTAGCATCGCCAAAAGCATAAGCAAATAATAAGGCAAAGGTATCTGGGGTGGATGAGTTTGGATGGTTGTCAAAAAATCCTTCATTCTCTTCTCCTGCTGAAATTACTATGCCTGCTATTATATCAAATTTCAGGGTAAATCAAAAACCTGCTTTAGAGAGCAGATTAGAGAACTTAATCCTTAGCTTGGAGTTCATCCACGACCTTGGCCAGGTTCATAGAGTTAGAGCCCTTAAGCAAGATTTGATCGTGCTCACCTAGGCTTTCTTTGATTTGTTTGACCATAGCGTCAAATTGGTCTTCGTCAGCTGTTTTCTTGAAATAATAAACACGACCAAGTGGGAACATTTGGCTAGCAAGTTGCGACAATTCTGCAATATCCTCACCGTAGAAAATCACCGTATCAATAGCATCCGGTGTCAGGCTTAGAATCATCTGTGTGTGAAGTTGCACGGACTGTTCACCGAGTTCTTTCATATCAGCTAGGACAGCGATTTTCTTGCCTCCTTCATTCTTAGGAATGGCTGAGAAGGTCTCCAAAATGAGCTTCATAGCTGTTGGATTGGCATTGTAGACGTCAGAAAGAATATCAGCACCATTGGCTGCTTTTTTCCATTCGGTACGGTTTTTTGTGAGTTGCAAGTTAGCAAGAGCTGAGAGGATATTTCCCTCAGTTACACCCAAGTGTTTTGCGACATAGGCAGCAACCATGGCATTTGTGGCATTGTATTTTCCAGTGACTGGCAAGGTAACTTGTCCGTCTAGGAAGTTTGTTGAAAAGGTAAGATGATCCTTGTATTCCGTCAACTCAGAGACTGTAAGCCCTGCACCATCTCCAAAGCGTACCACTTCAAGATTGCTTGGCAAGAATGGATTGACGATAGGATCACTAGGTACAAGCAAGAGGCTACCATCAGGCATGCCGTCTTGCATTTGCATTTTACCTTGAGCAATCTTGTCACGGCTACCAAAGAATTCCAAGTGAGCCTCTCCGATTAAGGTAACAACGGCTGTTTTTGGCTTAGCCAAGTTTGACAAGAGTTGAATATCTCCCATGTGGTCTTGCCCCATCTCAAGGACGATTTTCTCCGTATCATCAGGCATGTGGAGGGCTGTATAAGGAAGACCAATCTCATTGTTGTAATTGCCTTGTGTCTTGTAAGTGCGGTAGGTCGTTGCTAAGATATCATGAATCATGTCCTTGGTGGTTGTCTTACCGTTAGAACCAGTCACAGCAATAACGTCAACACCAGTCTTTTCAAGATAGTAGGCAGCTAGTTCTTGGAAGGCTTCAAGAGCGTCATCGACTAGGATGTGGGCTCGATCAGCCGGTAATTCTTTTTCTGTGAATGTCGCTAGAGCACCGTTGTCAAAGGCTGTTTGGATAAAATCATGCCCATCACGCGCACCTTTAAGCGGCAAAAAGAGATCCCCCACTGTGATCTTACGGCTATCAAATTCAATCTGGTTTAGGGCGACATCTTCATAGGCAGTGACATCATTTTTAGCGTCAACAACCTTAGCAATTTCATGGAGTGTCAGTTTCATCTTAAAATCCTCTATTATATTTTTTACAAGTCTGACAAGAAATAAGAATTTCTTGACTTCAATCACTCCCAATTATATCACAAATCGGGCTAGCTTTTGCTTGGGAGATGAATTTGTTACAATGGTTGATGAAAGGATTAGGCATGACAAAGAAAAAATCAATCACTCCCTCTAACAAAGAGAAAGACAGAAAAAAGGACTGCCAAAGTATTGAAGAACCCAAAAGGTGGCGCTTTAATTGGAGAAAGATGATTCTACTGGAGCCCACATCAAATTTGGTTATCTTAGCGATACTGGCACTGCTGTATGGTGGTTTTTATTATTACGATCATTATACCGTCAACAAAGATAATATTTATGGTCTCTGGCAGTCTGATCATCATAAGTTAGCGATTTCCTATAAGCATATTCGAAAACGAGGAAATATAGACTGGCAAGTCGTACAGGATGGTAAGTATATTATCTATGCTGCTAGAACTCACCCAGTCAAGCGGCTTAATGACGGGACTCTTCACATGGAGCTTTATACTGTGGAAGGCTACCTGACAGACCTACCCACCAAGGACGGCTTCAGCTATATGGATTTCTATCTTCGCAAAAACAATTATCTGACCTATAATGGCGAGTCCTACAAACGAATAGACTCCGGGAACAAGTCCATCACTTGGAAAGATGGTTCTAGCAGCCCTTATGGTGAACGGAAAACTACTATAGATGAGGTTTTTGAAGCCTTCTATTTGATACTTATGGGTATCTGGTTATTGCTTACCATTATAGAGGC
>DBFVHV010000233.1:0-12870 GCA_048524165.1 Streptococcus sp. | reverse complement strand
GGAGACCTGACTAGTATTTTTCTCGAAAAAAGAAAAGGAATAAACAAATGACAAATAAAAATGCGTATGCCCAATCGGGTGTGGACGTTGAAGCAGGTTATGAAGTTGTTGAACGTATCAAAAAACACGTTGCCCGTACAGAGCGTGCAGGTGTCATGGGAGCTCTCGGTGGCTTCGGTGGTATGTTTGACCTTTCAAAAACAGGTGTCAAAGAGCCCGTTTTGATTTCAGGTACAGATGGTGTCGGTACTAAACTCATGCTTGCTATCAAGTACGATAAACACGATACTATCGGTCAAGACTGTGTGGCTATGTGTGTTAACGATATTATCGCTGCAGGTGCTGAACCCCTCTACTTCCTTGACTACGTAGCAACTGGTAAAAATGAACCAGCTAAATTGGAACAAGTCGTTGCTGGTGTAGCTGAAGGTTGTGTGCAATCTGGTGCGGCCCTCATTGGTGGTGAAACTGCTGAAATGCCTGGTATGTACGGTGAAGATGACTATGACTTGGCTGGTTTCGCAGTGGGTGTCGCTGAAAAATCACAAATCATCGACGGTTCAAAAGTAGCTGAAGGTGATGTGCTTCTTGGACTTGCCTCAAGCGGTATCCACTCAAATGGTTACTCACTCGTGCGTCGTGTCTTTGCTGATTACACAGGTGAGGAAGTCCTACCAGAACTTGAAGGCAAAAAACTTAAAGACGTTCTTCTTGAACCAACTCGTATCTACGTCAAAGCAGCTTTGCCATTGATCAAAGAAGAATTGGTTAACGGTATTGCTCACATCACAGGTGGTGGTTTCATCGAAAATGTACCACGTATGTTCTCAGATGACTTGGCTGCTGAAATTGACGAAAGTAAGGTCCCAGTCCTTCCAATTTTCAAAGCCCTTGAAAAATATGGTGAAATCAAACATGAAGAGATGTTTGAAATCTTCAACATGGGTATTGGTCTCATGCTTGCGGTGAAACCAGAAAATGTGGAACGTGTCAAAGAACTTCTTGACGAACCTGTTTATGAAATCGGTCGAATTGTGAAGAAAGATGGCGCAAGTGTGGTGATTAAATAATGGCTAAAAGGATTGCTGTGTTTGCCTCTGGCAACGGCTCAAACTTCCAGGTGATTGCGGAACAATTTCCAGTAGAATTTGTCTTTTCAGATCACCGTGATGCCTATGTCTTAGAACGTGCCAAAAATCTAGGTGTGGCTAGCCATGCCTTTGAACTCAAGGAATTTGACAATAAAGCAGCTTACGAAGAAGCTATCGTCAAACTCTTGGATGAACACCAGATTGACTTGGTTTGTTTGGCCGGTTATATGAAAATCGTCGGACCAACCTTGCTAGCAGCTTATGAAGGCCGTATCATCAATATTCACCCAGCTTACCTTCCAGAATTTCCAGGTGCTCATGGCATTGAGGATGCTTGGAATGCTGGTGTCGACCAGTCTGGCGTGACTATTCACTGGGTGGATTCTGGCGTTGATACCGGTAAGGTCATCAAACAAGTCCGTGTCCCACGCCTTGAAGGGGATACTCTTGATACTTTTGAGACTCGCATCCACGAAACAGAGTACAAACTCTATCCAGAAGTCTTGGATAGCTTGGGAGTTGCACGAAAATAAGGAAGTGCTAGAGTTGAACGAAAATTTTCGACTGTGGCAGATAAAGAACTTTTTAAAAAAAGGAAAAGAAAGAAAATGACTAAACGAGCACTTATTTCAGTCTCAGATAAAGCGGGCATCGTTGAATTTGCCCAAGAACTCAAAAAACTTGGTTGGGACATCATCTCAACAGGTGGTACCAAAGTTGCCCTTGATAATGCCGGTGTTGATACCATTGCCATTGACGATGTGACTGGTTTCCCAGAAATGATGGACGGTCGTGTGAAGACTCTTCATCCAAATATCCACGGTGGTCTCCTCGCTCGTCGTGATCTTGATAGCCACCTTCAAGCGGCTAAGGACAATAATATCGAATTGATCGACCTTGTTGTGGTAAACCTTTACCCATTCAAGGAAACTATCCTCAAACCAGACGTGACTTACGCTGACGCGGTTGAAAACATCGATATCGGTGGGCCATCAATGCTTCGTTCAGCAGCTAAAAACCACGCTAGCGTAACAGTTGTTGTAGATCCTGCTGACTATGCTGTTGTTCTTGACGAATTGTCAGTAAATGGTGAAACAAGTTACGAAACTCGCCAACGTTTGGCAGCAAAGGTATACCGTCACACAGCTTCATACGATGCCTTGATTGCGGAATACTTCACAGCTCAAGTGGGTGAAAGCAAACCTGAAAAACTCACTCTGACGTATGATCTCAAGCAACCAATGCGTTACGGTGAAAACCCTCAACAAGACGCAGACTTCTACCAAAAAGGTTTGCCAACGGCTTACTCAATTGCTTCAGCTAAACAGCTTAACGGTAAAGAATTGTCCTTCAACAATATCCGTGACGCTGATGCCGCTATCCGTATCATCCGTGATTTCAAAGACCGTCCAACAGTTGTGGCTCTCAAACACATGAACCCATGTGGTATCGGTCAAGCTGACGACATCGAAACAGCTTGGGATTACGCTTATGAAGCTGACCCAGTGTCAATCTTCGGTGGTATCGTAGTCCTCAACCGTGAAGTGGACGCTGCGACAGCTAAGAAAATGCACGGTGTCTTCCTTGAAATCATCATTGCACCAAGCTATACAGATGAAGCACTTGAAATCTTGACTACCAAGAAGAAAAACTTGCGTATCCTTGAGTTGCCATTTGACGCTCAAGATGCTAGCGAAGTGGAAGCAGAATACACTGGTGTTGTCGGTGGACTTCTCGTTCAAAACCAAGACGTTGTTAAAGAAAGTCCAGCTGACTGGCAAGTGGTTACTAAACGCCAACCAACTGAAACAGAAGCGACAGCTCTTGAGTTTGCTTGGAAAGCTATCAAGTACGTCAAATCAAATGGTATCATCGTGACTAACGACCACATGACACTTGGTGTTGGTCCTGGTCAAACTAACCGTGTGGCTTCTGTCCGTATCGCCATTGACCAAGCTAAAGACCGTCTTGACGGCGCTGTTCTTGCTTCAGATGCCTTCTTCCCATTTGCAGATAACGTGGAAGAAATCGCCAAGGCAGGTATTAAGGCTATCATCCAACCAGGTGGCTCAGTACGTGACCAAGAGTCAATCGAAGCGGCTGATAAACATGGTTTGACAATGATCTTTACAGGCGTTCGTCATTTCCGTCATTAAAAATTTACAAAGCATCCAAGAAATTGGATGTTTTTTAGATGTCTTAAGTTTCCTTTAAGGTCTTCAAGTTATACTAATACCATCCTAAAAAACTTTTCTTTTTCATAAATCTCCTAAGAGCTCAGCACTGGCTGGGCTTTTTTGTTTCATACCATCAAAAAAACAACCGTTCTCACGATTGTTCAATAGACTTAAACCTTTTCAAGGACAGACTGGGTTACCCAAGTCTTGCGATTTCCGATTTGGACGAGAATGCCATCGCTTGGTGGGTCAATGGCAAGCACTTTGAAGTTACCTGGAATGGTAAAAGTCTCACCAGGATTGAGGTACTGGTCTGATGTTGGATTGCCTTGTGCATCAACTTCAAGAACGGGTCCAGGGTCAACGATATTGTGTTTGGTTGGGGTACCTCCAGCTAGGTCTTGGCTGGTGATGTTACCTCCTACGATTGATGTGACACGGAAGGTACCTGTGAAGTGGACAGTATCGCCAACTTTTATAGAAGAGTTAGTAGGATTTCCATTTTGAGCTCCTGCTTCGAGGTCTTTAAAGTGGATATAGCCAGACACTTGACTCTTATGGAAACTGCGTTTATGGTATTTCTCAGGCCCTTGCCCAGCATTATAGTTGTATTCTTCAATAGTCACCTGATCACCATTCACCTCGGCTACCCAAGCAACATGTCCCATGTATCCAGCTCCGTTGACACCGTCTGAAAACCAAGCGATACTTCCAACAGCAGGATTCATGTCTACACGATGTCCATTTGCTCGTGCAATTGGTCCCCAAGTGATGGCATTCCCGTAACCTACAGGCAAGGTGAATCCATTGGTATTGCTGAGGCGATAGGCCGCAAAGGATGTACACTGACGCCAGTACATAGTCCAAGGGTCCACGCCGAAGCCACCATATTTCCAAGAGGAAGGGTAGTCATCTCCGAGGACAGCCGCCTGAGCAGAGCTGCCACACGAAACCGAAACAGTCGCTAGACAAGCTAGCGGTAAGAGACAATTTAGTAATTTTTTCTTCATTTTAACCTCCACCTACCTATTCGCAGTTTTTCAAGAAAATAAAGATGATTTTTGATTTTAAGTCTCTCTTAAGCTATTTAGACTATACTATCATTAATCCTAAATAACTTTTTTCATTTTCATAATCTCCTAAGAGGCGGTCCAAGTGGTCGCCTTTTTTATGTTCAAATTTGGATACACACCCATATCTCCGAACAAATATGTTATAATAGTTATGTATAATTCGTGAAAATTGCTAATTTTTCCGAATGATTGTCGTTAATGGGCATTTGCCCCTAGTCTTATTTGATATTGAGGTATCTTTCAAATGAAACTTTTGGTTGTTGGTTCTGGTGGTCGTGAGCATGCGATTGCCAAGAAATTATTGGAGTCTAAGGACGTTGAGCAAGTTTTCGTGGCTCCTGGTAATGACGGGATGACATTGGACGGTCTTGATTTGATCAATATCGGAATTTCCGAACATTCTAAGCTGATTGACTTCGCAAAAGCGAACGATATTGCTTGGACCTTTATCGGTCCAGACGATGCCCTTGCGGCTGGGATCGTGGATGATTTCAATGCGGCAGGACTTAAAGCCTTTGGTCCGACCAAGACTGCGGCTGAACTTGAGTGGTCTAAGGATTTTGCTAAGGAAATCATGGTCAAATATGATGTTCCAACAGCAGCCTATGGGACTTTTTCAGATTTCGAGGAAGCTAAAGCCTACATCGAGGAAAAAGGCGCACCAATCGTCGTCAAGGCAGACGGCTTGGCCCTTGGAAAAGGTGTCGTCGTTGCTGAAACGGTTGAGCAAGCAGTAGAAGCCGCTCACGAGATGCTTTTGGATAATAAATTCGGTGACTCAGGTGCGCGTGTAGTTATCGAGGAATTCCTTGACGGGGAAGAGTTCTCTCTCTTTGCCTTTGTCAATGGGGACAAGTTCTACATTATGCCAACGGCTCAGGACCACAAACGTGCTTATGATGGTGACAAGGGTCCTAATACTGGTGGGATGGGGGCTTATGCGCCAGTTCCTCACTTGCCACAGAGCGTGGTTGACACGGCGGTTGACACTATTGTCAAGCCAGTTCTTGAAGGCATGATTAAAGAAGGTCGTCCCTACACTGGTGTCCTTTACGCTGGTCTTATCTTGACAGCTGACGGTCCTAAAGTCATCGAGTTTAACTCACGATTCGGAGATCCTGAAACGCAAATCATCTTGCCTCGTTTGACATCTGACTTTGCGCAAAATATTACTGATATTTTGGATGGCAAAGAGCCAGCAATCACTTGGACCGACAAGGGTGTGACACTTGGTGTGGTTGTCGCATCAAACGGTTACCCACTTGCTTATGAGAAAGGAGTCAAGCTTCCAGCCAAGACAGAGGGCGATATCATCACTTACTATGCAGGTGCTAAATTCGCTGAAAATGGCCAAGACCTCCTTTCAAACGGCGGACGTGTCTACATGCTGGTCACAACAGCAGACACCGTCAAAGACGGACAAAACATTATCTACAGCCAACTCGACCAACAAAATACAGAAGGCCTCTTTTACCGAACTGATATCGGTAGCAAGGCTAACAAATAATCAACGACCGTAGGTCGTAAAAGGCGAGCGAAAGCGAGCCAATGAGCGACAATCACCACTGTTGTGAAAAAACGATTGGCTTTTTAAGCCAATCGTTTAGGGAAATCGGAAGACTTAAGGCTTCCGATTTAGGCATGAGACACCTTCGGTGGCTGCTGCCGTCCCTCACAACCTAAGGTGATTGTCAAAAAAAGAAGAAAAAGGAAAAATTATGACTAAACCAGTAATTTCCATTATCATGGGCTCAAAATCCGACTGGGCCACCATGCAAAAAACAGCAGAAGTCCTCGACCGTTTTGGTGTAGCCTACGAAAAGAAAGTTGTCTCTGCACACCGTACGCCTGACCTCATGTTCAAGCATGCCGAAGAAGCACGTAGCCGTGGCATCAAGGTTATCATTGCTGGTGCGGGTGGCGCTGCTCACTTGCCAGGAATGGTTGCTGCCAAAACAACCCTTCCTGTCATTGGTGTGCCAGTCAAATCACGTGCCCTTAGTGGCGTGGATTCGCTCTACTCTATCGTACAGATGCCAGGTGGTGTTCCAGTCGCAACCATGGCGATCGGTGAAGCAGGTGCGACCAATGCGGCTCTTTTTGCCCTCCGTCTCCTTTCAGTAGAGGATCCGGCTATTGCGACAGCTTTGGCAGATTTCGCAGAAGAACAAGGAAAAATCGCAGAGGAGTCTACCAATGAGCTCATCTAAAACAATCGGAATTATCGGTGGCGGTCAGCTGGGTCAGATGATGGCCATTTCTGCTATCTATATGGGCCACAAGGTCATCGCGCTAGATCCTGCTGCGGATTGCCCAGCCTCTCGTGTGGCGGAAATTATCGTGGCTCCTTATGACGATGTGGAAGCCCTTCGTCAGCTGGCAGAGCGTTGCGATGTCCTCACTTATGAATTTGAAAATGTCGATGCTGACGGTTTGGATGCTGTCATCAAGGATGGTCAACTCCCACAAGGGACAGACCTACTTCGCATTTCTCAAAATCGTATCTTTGAGAAGGATTTCCTTTCAAACAAGGCCCAAGTAACGGTGGCTCCTTACAAGGTTGTGACCTCAAGCCAAGATTTGGCAGATATTGACCTGTCCAAAAACTATGTCCTAAAGACTGCGACAGGTGGCTATGATGGGCATGGACAAAAGGTCATTCGCTCAGAAGCAGACTTAGAAGAAGCCTATGCACTAGCTGACTCAGCCGACTGCGTTTTGGAAGAATTTGTCAACTTCGACCTTGAAATTTCTGTCATCGTGTCTGGAAATAGCAAGGACGTGACGGTTTTTCCAGTTCAGGAAAATATACACCGCAACAATATCCTGTCTAAGACCATCGTACCAGCCCGCATTTCTGAGAGTTTAGCAGACAAAGCCAAAGCCATGGCAGTGCGAATCGCAGAACAGCTGAACTTGTCTGGAACCCTTTGCGTGGAAATGTTTGCGACCGCTGATGACATCATTGTCAATGAGATTGCCCCACGCCCCCACAACTCTGGTCACTACTCTATCGAAGCCTGTGACTTCTCTCAGTTTGATACCCATATTTTAGGCGTTCTGGGAGCGCCATTGCCAGCTATCAAATTGCATGCTCCAGCCGTTATGCTCAATGTTCTTGGCCAGCATGTCGATGCTGCTGAAAAATATGTGACAGAAAATCCAAGCGCCCACCTCCACATGTATGGTAAAATAGAAGCGAAGCACAACCGCAAGATGGGACATGTGACTTTGTTTAGTGATGTACCGGATAGTGTGGAAGAGTTTTAGGCAGGAGGAAAGTTTCAATATAGTAGAACAATTAGTACAGAAAATTAAATTATTACCAAAAAAAATAAAAAAATTTTTCAAAAGTAGAACAATTGATGCTGAACACATCATTGGTTATTGCTATTTGATGTTATATATGCTTCCATTTCTTGTAAATGAAATGTTATTTATAGTATTGGGGGTAATTTTAAATGAAATACCATTTTTAAGCTTTTTAACCCCTATCATTATTTGCTTTATAAACGGTATTTTTCTATTTTACTTTACTAAAAGAATTGTTGCTTATATTAAACAAAAGAGATTTTTACTCAGTTTAATATTAATTTATATTGTATTGTCATTTTTGATAGCATTTATTTTTTGGATAGGAACTATATTTTTAAATATTACTGTTATGTTTTCCATGATAAATCCTAACAGTCTTAGTAAAAATGAGTTATTTGATTTAATTTCTAAGTATAGCTATGGTTACAAAACTATGATAAATAGTTTTGAAGATTATTCAAGAGTGGTTGTTCCATTTATTCAAATTTTAGGATTCTCATATTTTCTAAATTTATTTGTTCCACTAAATTATCAGAATATTGATATACCAATCAATAAAAAAATTACCCGCATTTTTATAAAAGTAATTTATCTTATACTTCCAATAGTATTCTTTCTTATTTTTTCAATAGTAGATAAAGATTCTTATACAGTTATTGCAGGCATAGGTTTACTGATTATTTGGTTTTCTAAACCTAAAAATGTAATTAGTCTATTAGATCGTAGCATCATTATTAGTGATGAAGATGTTAAACCTGAGGTAATCAACAGGATTAAAATTTTACAATTACTTTTAACATTAATTGAGATATCATGGGGGATTAGTGTTTATTTTTTTGCTAATTATAGTGCTACTGAAAGATTATATATTACTTTAGGTATACTTTCTATCGGTCTTATTTTATTAATTATTTGGCAAAAGTATATACAAGCTCATCAAACTCAATGGTTAGAAAATACATTGAAGAAGGAATCGGCTCAAAAAATTCTTGATAACATTCAAACAGACAAAACAGAAGGAGAACATAAACCATGATCAACCGTTATTCTCGCCCTGAGATGGCGAACATTTGGACTGAAGAAAATAAATACCGTGCTTGGCTTGAGGTGGAAATCTTGGCTGATGAAGCATGGGCTGAGTTGGGGGAAATCCCTAAGGAAGATGTGGCTTTGATTCGTGAGAAAGCGGACTTTGACATCGACCGTATTCTTGAAATCGAGCAGCAAACTCGTCACGATGTGGTTGCCTTCACACGTGCGGTTTCTGAGACTCTTGGTGAAGAGCGTAAGTGGGTTCACTATGGTTTGACGTCTACAGACGTGGTAGATACTGCCTATGGTTACCTCTACAAACAAGCCAACGATATCATCCGCAAGGATCTTGAAAACTTCCTTAACATCATCGCTGACAAAGCGAAAGAACACAAGTTTACGATCATGATGGGTCGTACCCACGGTGTACACGCTGAGCCTACAACTTTTGGTCTTAAATTGGCAACTTGGTACAGCGAAATGAAACGTAACATCGAGCGTTTCGAGCATGCGGCTGCTGGTGTGGAAGCTGGTAAGATTTCTGGTGCGGTTGGTAACTTTGCCAACATCCCTCCATTCGTTGAAAAATACGTCTGCGACAAGCTTGGTATCCGTGCTCAAGAAATCTCTACACAAGTCCTTCCTCGTGACCTTCACGCTGAGTACTTTGCGGTTCTTGCCAGCATCGCAACTTCTATCGAGCGTATGGCAACTGAAATTCGTGGTCTTCAAAAATCAGAACAACGTGAAGTGGAAGAGTTCTTTGCCAAAGGTCAAAAAGGCTCTTCAGCAATGCCTCACAAACGTAACCCTATCGGTTCTGAAAACATGACAGGTCTTGCGCGTGTCATTCGTGGTCACATGGTAACAGCTTATGAAAACGTAGCTCTTTGGCACGAACGTGATATCTCTCACTCATCAGCTGAGCGTATCATCGCACCAGACACAACCATCTTGATTGACTACATGCTGAACCGTTTTGGAAACATCGTTAAGAACTTGACAGTCTTCCCAGAAAACATGATCCGCAACATGAACTCCACATTTGGTCTTATCTTCAGTCAACGTGCTATGCTTACTTTGATTGAAAAAGGCATGACACGTGAGCAAGCTTACGACCTCGTTCAACCGAAGACTGCTCAATCATGGGATAACCAAGTAGACTTCAAACCACTTCTTGAAGCAGATCCAGAGGTAACTTCTCGCCTCACTCAAGAAGAAATCGACGAAATCTTCAACCCAGTTTACTACACTAAACGTGTTGATGAAATCTTCGAACGCATCGGTTTGGGTGACTAATTGATATACATAAAAAAAGCAGGTCCGCCCTGCTTTTTTTGATGGTGACATTTATGTCACTATTTTTGATCTCTTTTTTGCTTTACAATAGGGTTATCGCAAGAAAACTGTCTGGAAGGAGAAGTTAGCAATCTTAAAAGGACGATTTAACTGTTTACCGGAACTTAGTCTCTTAATAGTAAGCCTTGCTTATAATATCATACGGATTATGAATGATTTCGGAAGTATCAAAGTCCCCTCATGGTTTTTAGATATGGATATTCCTAATGGGTGCTTACTATTACTTATTTTGCTTATCGTTTTAAAAAATGATGCAAGAGAATAATGTTTTAAGTAACTTTTAAGTTTATTAGGATATATTATAACTATCCTAATAAAACAGCTAGCTTTTGTGAGCTAGAGGTGAACATAATTTTTTCATAACAAATCTCCCCGAAGAAAGTCTAGAAATCTAGGCTTTTTTCTTGTTTTTTGAGCTTTTATTAGGATGTTTTAAGAAAATGCTTGAAAACCCTTCCAAAACAAGGTAATATAGTTATATAAAGATTCTATTGGACAAGCGGTCACCTTGGAGGATTAGGAAGAAGAGGTTGGGAAGCCTGTACAATCGTATCTTTTCAGTGGTCTTTGGACTGCTGTGAAAATCCCTTAGGGGATTTTTTTGCTGCGGTTTAAGGTTTCTTTAAGGTAGGGAGGTTATACTGTAAATCTCCTAAATAATTTTTACTGAACGCTGTTCAGTAAGTCTCGTTGGCTTACACTTTTGTAGAACAACGAACTTTTCTTTTTCATAATCTCCAAAAGAGCTCAACATGATGTGTTGGGTTCTTTTTTTGGTTACAAAAAAAACGCCCTAAGGCGTTTTAAGTATAGATTACATTTCGTCTGGAGCTTCAACACCGAGAAGGCGAAGGGCTTCTTTGAGGACTGTTGCTGTTGCGTAGCAAAGAGCCAAACGGCTGTCACGTTCTGGGCTTTCGTCCAAGATACGTGTGTGCGCATAGTATTTGTTAAAGGCTTGAGCCAAGCTGATAGCAAATTTAGCAACGATAGATGGTTCAAAGTTATCTGATGCACGGTTGATGATACGTGGGAAGTCTTGGATGAGTTTGATGATTTCCCAGCTTTCAACGTCGCTTAGGCTGTATGTAGCATCTGCAGATGGCGTGAAGTCAGCCTTGCGCAAGATAGATTGGATACGAGCGTGTGCATATTGAACGTAAGGTCCAGTTTCCCCTTCGAAGGACACCATAGCATCAAGATCAAAGTCATAACAATTCATGCGGTCTGTTTTAAGGTCGTAGAACTTGATAGCTCCGACACCAACAGCGTGAGCAACAGCTTCCTTGTTAGGTAAGTTTGGATTCTTAGCTTCGATTTGAGCTTGGGCACGGTTAACAGCCTCAGCGATAGTTGGCTCAAGCAAGATAACGTTACCTTTACGAGTTGACAATTTCTTACCATTCTTAGTTACAAGACCAAAGGCGACGTGAGTCATGTCGTCAGACCAGTCGTAGCCCATTTCTTTAAGGACAGCTTTCAACTGTTTGAAGTGGGCAGATTGTTCATTACCAACTACATAGATGGCTTTGGCAAAATCATAAGTACGTTTACGGTAGAGGGCAGCAGCCAAGTCACGTGTGATGTAGAGTGTTGCACCATCTGATTTTTTGATGAGGGCTGGGTGTTCGATACCGTATTTTTCAAGGTTAACCACTTGGGCACCCTGAGATTCTTGGAGAAGTCCTTTCTCTGTCAAGATGTCAACGACTTCATCCATCTTATCATTGTAGAAAGCTTCACCATTGTAGCTATCAAATGAAACACCGAGTTCATCATAGAGACGGTTGAATTCCACCAAGCTTTCATCACGGAACCATTGCCAGAGGGCAGTTGCTTCCTCATCACCAGCTTCCAATTTACGGAACCATTCACGAGCTTCTTCGTCTACAGATGGGTCTTTTTCAGCTTCGGCATTGATACGCACATAAAGTTGAAGGAGTTCATTGATAGGATTGGCTTTGACAGCTTCCTCGCTACCCCATTTTTTATAGGCAACAATCAGCATACCAAACTGTTTACCCCAGTCACCCAAGTGGTTGATGCGGACCGGTTTGTAACCTTGTTTAGCCACGATGTTGGCAAGAGCATCAGCGATAACTGTTGAACGCAAGTGACCGATAGAGAAAGGTTTAGCGATGTTAGGACTAGACATATCAAAGGCAATGTTACGTCCGTGACCGATGTTTTGGTCAGCGTAGTGACTGCCTTGAGCGATGACTTGTCCAAGAACGTCCGCCGAGATTTTTGATTTATCAAGGAAGAAGTTGATGTAAGGACCAACAGCTTCAACTTTTTCAAAGTTTGAAGCATCAATTTTTTCAGCGATGTCTGCTGCAATCATTTGAGGGGCCTTGCGTAAGACTTTTGCCAATGAGAAGGCAGGAAAAGCGAGGTCTCCCATGTCAGCATTTTTAGGGGTTTCAAGCAGATTTTGAATGTTTTCTTGTTCCAACTCAGGAACAACTTTGGCAATCTCTGCTGCAATGAGTTCTTTAGTATTCATAGGTACTCCATTTCAAATCTTGTCATTCAAATCTATTTTACCATTATTTTAGTTAATAGGGTAGAGACAAGAAAGTATCTTTTAAGAAGTATTCCATGAAAAAATACAAAAATTTGGTTATAATATGCAAGGAATATACATAAAAAGAGGAAAGATAATGAAGAGAGATCGTCAAGCTGTTATCAAACAGATGATTTCAAGAGATAAGATTGGGACACAAGAGGAAATTAAGCAACGCCTAGAGGCGGAAGGTATTACGGTTACACAAGCTACCTTGTCACGTGATTTACGTGAGATTGGCCTGTTGAAGCTTCGTG
>DBFVHV010000232.1:0-3039 GCA_048524165.1 Streptococcus sp. | reverse complement strand
GGATTTCTTGAGTAAGGTTTTGTAAGATATCTATTAAGTATAGAGATATTGTTTGTGAAGACTGGAAGCTTTCCAGTCTTTTTTGTTTGTGTTCTGCTTTTCTAGAATCATTCTTGTTTAGGATAATATTGCGGAAAAGATGGATAAATATCCTATAATGATGCTATATCAAAAATTATTAAGTAGGTCAAGAAAGATGCTCATATATGATGCGGCCTTAAAAACACCTTACCGAATTCTTGGCATTAACCTCCCTAAGGATAGTCTTTTGCACTTATCTAACCTAGGGTTGGCTGCCGGTGAAACTATTGAGGTGGTAACTAAGACCAAGAACAGCGCTATTATTATTGTTAAAGGGAGCCGCTTAGCCTTTGATGCCTCAATTCTGGATAAAATTGATTTAGCACCTGCAGAGGAAGATCAGAAAAAAATCCCTCTTTCTGAACTACCAGTTGGACGTTCTGCCATAGTTACGGATATTTTCTCAGCAAATGAAACCAAACGACGTCTTATGGATATGGGAATTACAAAGCGTACACGTGTTTTGTTGCGTAAAGTAGCACCTTTGGGAGACCCCCTAGAAATTAGTTTGAGAGGATATGAATTAACCTTACGCAAGTCAGAAGCGCAAATGATTAGTGTGGTCATGTTGGACGAGGGAGAAGAAAGATGACAGAAATTGCATTAATAGGTAATCCTAATAGTGGTAAAACCAGTTTATTCAACCTAATAACAGGACATAATCAGCGTGTTGGGAACTGGCCAGGGGTTACTGTTGAGCGAAAAAGTGGTCTGGTCAAAAAGAATAAGGATTTAGAAATCCAGGATTTGCCAGGAATTTACTCAATGTCACCCTACAGCCCTGAAGAAAAGGTGGCGCGTGATTATTTGTTAAGCCAAAGGGCAGACAGCATTTTAAATGTGGTTGATGCGACAAATTTGGAGCGTAACCTTTATCTGACAACGCAGTTAATTGAGACAGGTATTCCAGTTACTATTGCCCTCAATATGATTGACGTTTTGGATGGTCAGGGGAAAAAGATAAATGTCGATAAATTGTCTTACCATCTAGGTGTGCCAGTAGTGGCCACCAGTGCCCTCAAACAAACTGGTGTGGATCAGGTAGTGAAAAAGGCAGCCCATACGACGACTTCTACAGTTGGTGACCTTGCCTTTCCAATATACGATGATAAGTTGGAAGCTGCCATTTCGCAAATTTTAGAAGTCTTGGGAAATTCGGTGCCACAAAGGTCTGCGCGTTTTTATGCTATTAAACTCTTTGAACACGATGCTTTAGTTGAGGCTGAGCTAGACTTGTCCCCATTTCAACGAAAAGAAATCAAAGATATCATTCGGATCACTGAAGAAATTTTCACAGAAGATGCGGAGTCAATTGTCATTAACGAGCGTTATGCCTTTATCGAACGTGTTTGTCAGATGGCTCAGAGTCATACAGAAGATTTCGCTTTAACCTTGTCGGATAAAATTGATAGGATTGTTACCAACCGTATTTTAGCTTTGCCAATTTTTGCAGTAGTCATGTATTTGGTTTACTTCTTATCTATCCAGACTGTTGGGACCATGTGGACAGACTGGGCTAACGATGTACTCTTTGGTAAGTATGTTCCTGATTTGGTAACTTCTGGTCTTGATTATCTCCAAGTACAGGATTGGCTTAAGTCTCTGATTGTTGATGGCATTGTGGCTGGGATTGGGACGGTGCTAGGATTCCTTCCACAAATCTTTGTACTCTTTATCTGTTTGGGCATTCTTGAAGACATCGGTTATATGAGCCGTATTGCCTTTGTTATGGACCGTATTTTCCGTCGTTTTGGACTTTCTGGGAAATCCTTTATTCCCATGTTGATTTCGACGGGTTGTGGGGTTCCAGCGATTATGTCTAGCCGAACTATTGAAAATGAAAGGGATCGTCGTATTACCATTATGACGGCAACCTTCATGCCTTGTTCGGCCAAGTTGGAAATTATTGCCTTGATTGCAGGGGCCTTCTTCCCTAGTAATTCTTTTGTGGCACCAAGTACCTACTTTATTGGGATGGCTACCATCATCTTATCAGGTATCGCTCTCAAGAAGACTAGTTTTTTAGGTGGTTTGACAAGTCCTTTTATCATGGAATTACCTGCTTACCACTGGCCAAAAGTCCTATCAGTCTTACGTTATGCTTTTGGTAAGGCCATGAGTTTTGTTAAACGTGCGGGAACTATTATTTTTAGCTTGACGGTTCTTATTTGGTTTATGTCTAACTATGACTTTACACTACATACTGTAGATACAGAAGCTAGTATTCTGGCGACTTTAGGTCAAGGATTGTCCTGGATCTTTGAGCCGCTTGGCTTTGGAAATTGGAAGGCGACAGTTGCGGCTCTTACAGGTCTAGCAGCCAAGGAGACAGTTGTTGCCACCTTCGGAATTCTCTATCATAACAGCAGTGAAGTAGGTCTAGCTGAGGTTTTGAGAGGAGATTATTCATCACTAGCAGCCTATTCATTCTTGATTTTTAATTTGCTCTGTGCACCATGTTTCGCATCTATTGGAGCTATTAAGCGTGAAATGGCTAATCTTAAATGGACGGTTGGAGCTATTGGTTTCCAAACAGGCCTAGCTTATTGTGTGAGTTTAATTCTTTACCAGTTTGGTCAGGTCCTCCTTTACGGTAAGCAAATGACTATTTGGACTCTGGTTGCTGCTTTGCTTCTAGTAACCATGATATATTTTGTTGTTCGTAAACCTCGTCAAATTAAGGAGACAATCATTAGTCTGGATAATCTTCAAGAAGCAAAAGTTTAGGAGAAATTGGTATGTCAACTTTTATTATTGCCTTCATCATTTTCGCCTTGGCAGGACTAGGCGTTCGTCATTATATCAAAGGAAAAGGTTCTTGTGGTGACTGTGAGTGTTCTTGTCCAGTTAAGGAAGAAATGCATAAGGCGAATCGCTAATAATACATACAAAAAATGGTCTCTTAGTTGAATAAGGGATCTTTTTTTACAATTGTAAGGATTGTATAAAGGTATCCTT
>DBFVHV010000231.1:0-2196 GCA_048524165.1 Streptococcus sp. | reverse complement strand
TAGATGCTCTGAATCTGGACGTTTCTTAAGCATACGGTAGAGCAGTCCATTTACTAAAATGACTACAAAAGCTAACACTCCGACTGTTAGCCAAGTCACTGGCGAGGTCTTGCTTTTGTAGAGAGAAATACTGATACTTATAAGGAAAACTGCCAAGGCAGCAGTGACGACCCTAGAAAATCGCAATACTCTCGAACTTATATTCTTCATCTTCATGATAAAACACTTATGCTATGAATGAATAACCGCTATCAGTCTTGTAGACTGAATAAGCTATTACATTTAACGCTATTCCTTTCTTTATTTTATTATACTGCTGTAAGATCTAAAGTAAGCCCTTAGCGATTAAATTCTACTGGAGATGTAATACAGTAGCGTCATTAGTAGTGATACTTTAAATAAACGAATATACATATCTTTGTCTTTTCTATTACAAAGAAAAGCAATCAAATATAATACAATCTCCGCTATCATTAGCAAGAATAATTTTACTTCGGGAACATCAAAAATAAGCATTTGTAAGCACCTCACGTTCAAAGTATTCAAAGGTTACTTTTTAAACTGTGCCCATTTCTTAAAAAGGAGGCTATAAAGAAGCAAAGTTAGCCCCAGCAAGTTAATGGTATGGTGGACTGCATCCAAACTTCTAAATAGATTAGCGAGGCCCATTCCTATGAGAATGGTAGCCAGTAAATACGGTTTTGAGTTTTTGAACATACTTTTCTCCTTAAAGTGTTTTTAGTGTTCTGTGCACAAGCTATGAGTTTATTATAGGCTGGAAGCCGATAAAAAAGTAGTGACATGGATGTCACTACTTGTCTGACCTTATGTCCTTGATAATCGTACACATAAGAAAGAGGAAAAGACATAACCCAATAAAATTTAGGCATTGAAGTCCAAAACTCAGTTTTTCTCCCAAGTTATGTAAGGCAACAAGGATGAAGCCCATAGACATCATTAGAGACACTAGACGTTTTTTGGTCATGATTACAAATACCTCTTCTCTTATATCGAAATTTTCAACCATAATTCACATGCTATTCACAGACCAGCAATTGACAAGATATCTCAGTTAGGATTTCTTTTTAACGGAATTGGTAGCCTTGTGTTTTTCAAGAAATAACATAATAGGCTTATCTAAAAAAGTCATCACAGCCATGAAAACCATCCCTAAAATATAACTCTTTAAATCAAACATCATTCATCACCACCTTCAACGGTTACAAATGACTCAAGCTTGAGTATCTCAAAAGTGTCAATTGTTTGTGTTGTCATTTTAACAACCTCCAAAATATTATTTTTTAGCTTTTTATCTCAAGCTAATATTTTATTATAGGCTAGAAACTGACAAAAAAGTGGTGATATAAATGTCACTATTCATTTTTTAAGAACTTTATATTCCGATTTCTTTTAGCTGATGTCAGAGAAACAATATTCAAAAATATCATTTCTCAATTGACACTACTTATCCAGTTCCTATTGGATTTAAAAATTCTGATGAGTACTCACAGGAATCTTCCTATTTTTTGAGTTGCTCCCATTTGCTAAAAATCAGACTATAAGTGATTAATGCTAACCCTACCAAATTAATGATATGATGAACGAAATCTAGACTTCTAAAAAGGTTAGCAATGCCAAATCCTAAAAGGAAAATGGCTAGTAAATACATTTTTTTATCTTTAAGCATAGAGTCACCTAAATATTAGCAGAATGTGGCATAACCAACTAAAGCTCCTCCCCAGTAACCTACTGGGCCTCCTGCTGATCCTACTAAAGCAGATCCGATTGTGCCGGCATAACACTTAACCCATCCGCCACCTTCAACGTTTGCAAGCGCCTCAAGATCGAGTGTTTCAAAATTGTTCATTGTTTGTGTTGTCATTCTAACAACCTCCTAAAATATTTTTTAGCTTTTTATCTCAAGCTATGGTTTTATTATAGGATGGTAGCCGATAAAAAAGTAGTGACATAAATGTCACTACTCGATTTTGATTTTTAAGAAATCTTTTCGAATATAGAAGCTATGGTCTAGATTATCTTAGACTCCTTCCATTGCGCCTGCTTGTAGGCTGTATATCTTGTGATAGGTGCCACCGAGGGCTAGGAGCTCTTCGTGGCTACCGTGTTCAATGATGCGGCCCTTGTCTAAGACATAGATGCAGTTAGCATCTTGGATTGTTGATAGGCGGTGAGCAA
>DBFVHV010000230.1:0-2896 GCA_048524165.1 Streptococcus sp. | reverse complement strand
TTGCTCACTGAAATCCGCGACCTTCTTGCAAACAAATAATCTTTATTTGTTCAACTAAAGACATATGAAACTTAAGACGTCTGAAATCTCAGACGTCTTATTTTTGTTTCTCATGACTACTAACTGACTTATTTATTCGATGAAAAGAAAAAAACTTGAGAATACTCAAGCTTTTTTCTGTTAATTTCATTCTTAATTAGAATTTTTTACGTTTGCGAGCTGCCTCTGATTTACGTTTACGTTTTACAGAAGGTTTTTCGTAATGTTCACGTTTACGAGCCTCTTGAAGAGTACCAGCTTTAGTCACAGAACGTTTGAAACGACGAAGAGCGTCGTCAAGTGATTCGTTTTTACGTACTACTGTTTTTGACATTGAATTCACCTCCTCAAGATAATGTAACATTTTACACGTTCTATTCAAGTATACAAGACTCGCCTTTTTCTGTCAAGAAATATATTTTAAGTTTGGGAATTTTTGCTATTACAGTTGACTTCTAAGTCTACTAAAAACTATCCAAGGTTTTTCCTATACAAAAAACTAGAGGAGTCATCTCCCCTAGCTACTGATTTATTCAACTGCTGTATATTTAGAAGCATCCTTGATGTACTCGTCGTAAGTACCATTGGCTTTCAATTTCTTGATGACTTTGTTGACTGCTTCTTTCAATTTGTCGTTGCCTTTAGCCATAGCGACTGCTTTTGCATCACCATCATCAACTTTGAGGGCAACACTTGCCAAGGCCAAATCTGAGTTTTGTGCCACGTAACCTTCTGCTACTGGTTTTTCAAGGTCAACAGCATCAACTTGACCAGATTTCACCTCGTTAATCGCCTCACCCATTGCTGTAAGTGATACGACTGTTGAATCTTTCAATTGTTTCTTAGCAAGGCCTTCTTCAATGGTACCTTTTTGAACTGCTACTTTCTTACCTTTGAAAGCATCAAGACTTGAGTAAGTAGACTCTTGATCTTTACGAACGATGATAGCATTTTGTGTTTCGTAGTAAGGATCTGAGAAATCAAAGGTTTTCTTACGTTCGGCTGTTACTGAGATACCTGAAATAGCAAGATCAGCCTTACCTGATTGAAGGCTTGAGAGCACGTTATCAAAGCTCATTGTTGTAACTTCAAGCTTAACACCGAGTTCATCAGCGATAGCTTGTGCCAACTTGATATCTGAACCAACTACTTGGTCTTTACCATCTACCAAAGTTTTGAACTCAAATGGTGCATAGTCTGGGCTGACAGCCACGACAAGTTTTTTATTTTCTTTAATAGATTCGTAAGCGTCTTTTTTTGACCCACAAGCTACCAAAGTTACAGCAGCAAGGAAAGCCATCGCTCCGAGGAATAGTTTTTTCATAAGAAACTCCTGTATAAATATAATTTTTGCTTGTTTATTTTACTTAAAATTAGTAGCATTGTCAACATTTATTAAGAAATTGCGACAGTTTTTCCAAGCCCTTTTGAAGGACTTCCTTATCGCAACAATAACCAATGCGGACATGTGACTCCTTGTCAAAACGGTTACCTGGAACCACAAGCACACCGTACTCCTGAAGAAGCTCTAAGGCAAACACTTCAATGGGACGATTAACATCTAATTTGACGAAGGAAGTTGACACACTAGCAGGACGAATCCAGCTAGCCTTAGGCTCTTTGGCAATCCACGCATCCATCAGAGCTAGATTTTCCTCTACAATCTGACGATTACGTTCCAAGATGGCTTCTTTATTTTCCAAAACAAGGGTAGCCACCATATCATCAAAGACACCGGCACAAATCATTGTGTAATCGCGGTAGTCACGCAGTATGTCTGCCACCTCAGTATTAGAAGCCACCCAGCCTACTCGGATGCCAGGGATTGAATAGGTCTTTGAAAGACTATTAACCGCAATTCCCTTTTCATATAAATCGACGATAGAAGGTGCAGGCTGGTCAAAACTGCGATAGACCTCATCTGAGAAGATATAGGCACCCACTTCTTTGGCGATAGCCACTAGGTCCTCAAGGTAAGCAGCATCCATAAGGGCACCGGTCGGATTGTTAGCATTGTTAATGCAGATCATCTTGGTATTGGGACGAATCAGACGACGTAGTTGGTTCAAATCAGGCAACCAGCCCTTGTCCTCCTCAACTTCCCAGAGATCCACTTCCGCTCCTAGTGACTTGGGAATGTCATAGAGCTGTTGATAGGTTGGATACATGGAGATGACATGGTCCTCAGGCTCAATGAGAGCATAAAGTGCTAACATAGTAGCTCCTGTAGCTCCGTTGGTTTGGAGGATATTATCAACTGGCATATTCTTGTATAAGCTAGCTACCTGAGTTTTGAACTCTGGTGAACCTTCAATCCAGCCGTAATCCATTTTTTTCTTAAGTAATTGGGCAAAAAAGGCGTCCTTATCAAGGCCTGATAACTCAAATAATTCTCCCATTGTGAGGGCCTTAATTGAAACTCCTGCGATATCATAAATGGCAGATTTCTCATGGACATTAAGCCATTCTTCAACACCAAAACGTGGTAGCTTCATAGTTTCTCCTTGCTTTTCTCGAGCTCTGTATACGATTTTATTTGTTCTTTTTGACAGACTTTTCTACTTTGATAATAACTGTTTTTAGCAGAGAATTCAATAAAAAATGGGGTATTCCCCCATTTTAGATTTAAGAATGTTTTGAGAATTCCCTTAAGCTAGCAAAGCAAGCTCTAATCGAGACTTTCCGCCGTGATGAAAGCACCTGAAGCGGACTCGTTGCAGATGCTCGGAAGTTTTGAGGACTTAGGCTCAAAACTTAGTCATGAATCTTCAAAGAAGTTCGCTGACGTCCGACATCACCTAAGGAAAGTTTCTAAAATAACCTTGATTCCATTCAAAATAGAAAATCTTTTGATTTT
>DBFVHV010000229.1:0-4532 GCA_048524165.1 Streptococcus sp. | reverse complement strand
AAATCATGCCAGCTGCCTTCGCAGAGTTGCAAGGTGACTTCCTATATATGTTGACAACTCCAAGTCGTGAGGAAATTGAACAAATGATTGAGGACTTTGGTAAAAAAGCTTAATCTGTATATGTTAAAAGCACTTCAGAATCAACTGAAGTGCTTTTGTCATACCTTATTTTTCGTGAAGTTCTTGATTTTTAAGAACCAATTCTGAAACTTTAGCGAATTTTTTAAGTTTTTTGAGATCTTCTGGATGGGTTACCAAGCTAATCACACTACCTTCATTTCCCATACGGCCAGTACGTCCTGAACGGTGAGTGTAGGCTTCTCGGTCTCTAGGGATATCAAAGTTGATGACCACTTCAAGGTTCTCAATATCAATACCTCGTGCTAAGAGATCAGTCCCTAATAAGAGTGAAATCTCGTGATTTTTAAATTTTTCCAGAATAACCTTACGGAATTTTACGTTAATATCACTAGCTAGGGATACAGCCGAAGATCCGTTAAATTGGAGACGTTCTTCAGTAGCACCAAGGTCAGAAAGACTATTGAAAAAGACAAGGCCACGGAAGTCAGGAATATTGGAGAACTTACGAAGAAGTTCGACACGGTTACGTTTATCAACGCTGATGTAATAATGTTTGATGGTGTCTAGTTCTTGATCAGATAAGTCATAAACGATAGTATTTTCGACAAGATTATGACTATCAATTTTGTTGGTTGCTGAAATGTAGATCATTTGGTGGTCGCGAGGGACATGGTGGCTGATTTTTGTTACAAAATGATACTGGCTATCACTGAGAAGCTCGTCAAATTCATCGAGAACAATGGTATTGACGTTCATCATTTTGATTTTTTTGAGTTTAATCAACTCAAAGACACGACCTGGAGTTCCAATAAGAATCTCTGGTCCTTTTTTCAGACGTTCAATTTGTCGTTTTTGACTAGAGCCAGAAAGGAAGAGTTGAGCAGTGAGTCCTAGTGGTTCAGCCCATTGTTTGGTTACATCAAAAATTTGTCCAGCAAGTTCAGAGTTAGGGGCTAGGACAAGTAGTTGCTGAGCTTTTTTTGGCTTAAGAGAGAGAAGAAGTGGGAGAAGGTAGGCTAGGGTCTTACCTGTTCCAGTTGGACTGATACCTAAGATATTGTCCCCTTCAGTAATTGGTGTAAATAGTTCTTTTTGAATGGCAGTTTCTGTCGTGATTCCTTTTTCTTTAAGGAGGTTTTGCCATTGTTCAGGAAAGTTTTTAAACATAAATATAAAAGTCTCATTTTCTATATGGATTTGCTTTTATTATATCATGATTTAGTGTAGAATAGATACGAAAGACTATATTAGATAGGAATTTACCATGCCTAAAAAACCGATTATTATTGGGGTTACGGGTGGCTCTGGTGGTGGTAAGACCAGTGTTTCTCGTGCCATTCTATCCAATTTTCCAGATGAGAAAATTGCCATGATTGAGCATGATTCTTATTATAAGGATCAGTCACATTTGACCTTCGAAGAGCGTGTGTCAACTAACTATGACCATCCTTTTGCCTTTGATACAGATCTTATGATTGAACATATCAATGAGCTGATTGCTGGGCGTCCAGTAGATATTCCGATTTATGACTACACGCAGCATACGCGCAGCGAGAAGACCTACCGTCAAGAACCACAGGATGTTTTCATTGTTGAAGGAATTTTGGTACTTGAGGATAAACGCTTGCGTGATTTGATGGATATCAAGCTTTTTGTAGATACTGATGATGACATCCGTATTATCCGTCGTATTAAGCGTGATATGGAAGAGCGTGGGCGTAGTTTAGATAGTATTATCGAACAGTATATCAGTGTGGTCAAACCTATGTATCATCAGTTTATCGAGCCAACCAAACGCTACGCAGATGTCGTGATTCCTGAAGGTGTCACAAATACTGTTGCTATCGATTTGATTAATACTAAGGTAGCTAGCATTCTAGAAGAAAGTAAGAAAGCCTAAGCAGGAGCTTGGCTTTTTTGGTATAATTAAACCGTTATGATTATTTTACAAGGAAATAAAATTGAGCGCTCTTTCTCAGGAGATGTGCTCTTTGATAATATTAATATTCAGGTGGATGAACGTGATCGTATCGCCCTGGTTGGGCGTAACGGTGCTGGGAAATCAACCTTGTTGAAAATCTTGGTTGGAGAGGAAGCACCGACAAGTGGTGAAATCAATACAAAACGTGATTTGAACCTTTCTTACTTAGCTCAGGATAGTCGTTTTGAGTCTAGTAATACCATCTATACGGAAATGTTGAATGTCTTTGCAGACCTACGTGCAGATGAAAAACGTCTGCGTGACATGGAAATGAAGATGGCTGAGTTAACTGGGGAAGACTTGAACAAGTTAATGACAGACTATGATAGACTTTCCGAGGATTTCAGACAGCGCGGTGGTTTTACCTATGAATCTGACATCAGAGCTATTCTCAATGGTTTTAAGTTTGATGAAAGCATGTGGGAGATGCCTATTTCAGATCTCTCTGGGGGCCAAAATACACGCTTGGCCTTAGCGAAAATGTTGCTTGAGAAGCCTGAGCTCTTGGTACTGGATGAACCGACTAACCACTTGGATATCGAAACCATTGCCTGGTTGGAGAATTACCTGGTCAATTATCAGGGAGCTCTAATCATTGTTAGTCACGACCGTTATTTTTTGGATAAGGTGGCGACAGTAACCCTAGATTTGACCAAACATAGTTTAGATCGTTATGTCGGAAACTATTCAAAATTTATGAACCTTAAGGCTGAAAAGTTGGCCACTGAAGCAAAGAACTTTGAAAAGCAACAAAAGGAAATTGCTAAGCTGGAAGACTTTGTTAATCGTAATATTGTCCGTGCCTCTACAACCAAGCGTGCTCAAGCCCGTCGCAAACAGCTGGAGAAAATGGAACGTCTGGATAAGCCAACAGAAGGCCAGAAGTCAGCCAATATGACTTTCCATGCGGACAAGGTATCTGGGAATGTGGTCTTGACAGTTAGAGATGCTGCTATTGGTTACGATGATGAGATTCTCTCGGAGCCTATTTCTCTGGATGTTAAAAAAATGGATGCTATTGCCATTGTGGGTCCAAATGGAATCGGGAAAACGACCTTTATTAAGTCGGTAGTAGGTAAATTGCCATTTATCAAGGGAACATCAACCTACGGTGCTAATGTTGAAGTGGGTTATTATGACCAAACCCAATCAGCTTTGACACCATCAAACACTGTACTTGATGAGTTGTGGAATGATTTTGCGACAACTCCTGAAGTTGAGATTCGTAATCGTCTGGGAGCTTTCCTCTTCTCAGGTGATGATGTCAAAAAGTCAGTTTCCATGCTTTCTGGTGGTGAGAAAGCTCGCTTACTCCTAGCCAAATTGTCAATGGAAAATAATAACTTCCTAATCCTGGATGAGCCGACCAACCACTTGGATATTGATAGCAAGGAAGTCTTGGAAAATGCCCTTATTGACTTTGATGGAACGCTTCTCTTTGTCAGCCACGACCGTTACTTTATCAACCGTGTAGCCACAAAAGTGATGGAAATTTCTGAGGATGGAGCAACCATTTATCTTGGAGATTATGATTACTACCTTGAGAAGAAGGCTGAGCTTGAAGAATTAGCACGACTTGAGGCGGAAGAAAATCAAGGACCAGAGGAGGCCCAAGTAGCTTCAGCGGGTGCTAGTGATTATCAGGCTCAAAAAGCTAGTCAAAAAGAGATGCGTAGACTAAGCAGAAGTATTGAGCAATTAGAAAATGAGCTTGAGTCTATTGAAAAACGCTTGGAAGAAATCTCTGCTACCATGCTAGAAACCAATGATGTGGTGGAATTGTCTGAATTGCAGAAAGAACTAGATGAGTTATCAGTCAACCAAGATGCTCTGATGGAAGAATGGAGTGACTTATCAGAACAATTGGAAGGTTAAGGAATGATGAGAACCTTTTCATGTTTTGAGTTGTGAAAGGCTTACATTGTTGGTATACTAGTCTTAGTATATAAAAGGAGACTAACGTTATGAACAAAGTAAAGAAAAAAGTGTATCGTAACACAACATCTTTCAATATGATGGCATGGGGATCATTTGCCTTCTTCGTAATCTTGATGTTGGTAGGCCTCTATACCCTTAAAGAGCCTTTGATGGTTAAGGGTTACTACCTCATGGGATGTGTTGGCTTGATTTCATCTTCATTTACAGTATCTAAGGTTGTCCGTGATAACCAAGAAGATGAAGAAAACTATAATAAGCTCATTGCTCAACAAACTTATGAACAATAAGAGGAGAAGCCTGAAAAGGCTTTTTCTTTTTGCAGATCGCTTTTTGCCTATTTGATGGATACTTTACCCAAATAATAATAAAGTGCCTTGAATAAAATTAATATTAGAATTTAATGAAAAATTATAGAACACGTTGACACGTTATTTCTTTTAAAATATACTGTTAGTATCAAATTAATATGGAGTATAATCTAATGAAATTACGTAGTATTTCTTTTCTATTATTACTTATGGTTTTATCGGTA
>DBFVHV010000228.1:0-3505 GCA_048524165.1 Streptococcus sp. | reverse complement strand
GTCTAGTTAAGTTTATTATGAAGAGTAAGGCTAAGATGGGCCTTGAATTTTCCTATGGGAATGACTTTTGGTACCACAAACAATTTATCTTAAAATTAACAGAGAGTGACTGGAAAATTGACAAGATTAGTTATCGCTATGGTAGTAACGACGATTCTTGGCATATCAGTCGATTTTAAAATCTAGAAAAAGAATTATTGAAGGAGAATCCATGATTTTTGCATACAATAAAGAACAAGTTGGCGACGTTTTGTTAGTTATCTTGGAAGATACTAAGGACATTAAACGTAGCGTAGAACGTAAAGGTAAGGTGGCTCGTGTCACGGCTGATGAAACAGGTAAGACTCTTGCTTGGAACATTTTTGAAGCGTCAAGCCTCATCGATATCGAAGGAAATGGTCAAGTTTTCTTGTCAGACCAAGATGTAGCTATCTTAAATGAGGAATTGGCTAAAGAGGGCTTTGAAGAGCGTTTGGAAAATACGCAAGGTCCAGTCTTTGTGGTTGGACAAATTGATGAAATGGTTCCACATTCAGATAGTGATCACCTTAACATCTGCCAAGTGAACATCGGTGATAAGAAGGTCCAAATCGTTGCAGGAGCACCAAACGCAGCGCTTGGGCTTAAAACAATCGTAGCTCTTCCTGGTGCTATGATGCCTAGCGGTGCCCTTATCTTCCCAGGAAAACTTCGTGGTGAAGATAGTTATGGTATGATGTGTGCCCCACGTGAGTTAGCACTTCCAAATGCCCCACAAAAACGTGGTATTATTGAACTTGATGATTCAGCAGTAGTCGGTGAGGCTTTTGATCCAGCCAAACACTGGAAAGGGTAAATAAGACAAGAAGCGGTAAGTAAGCCGCTTTTTTTCAGGAGAGCTCATCCTGGCAAATGGTTCAAAATTTTCGAGAACCTCTTTATACTTACCAAGTTCATCATCAAAATATAATAGTATTGCTCTCAATCTCTATTATTTGCCAAAACAACTTTATCCGAGCAATTATCTAAAAAATGTGGCTTCAAGTTTATTAATCAAGTTGTGTTTTATTTATCTGTCAGACTCAGATTTGGTGATGATTATAAAAGAAAGGAAAGTTCAATGACTTACAACAAACATAAGGGAGTCCTTGTTTTTATGATTCTCTATACAGTCCTCTTTGTTTTTGATGGTATACGAGTATTTGATGCTCCCTTACCTTCTTCTTTAACGACCTATTTAGTTTATACCATCATGTTTTTGTATGGTTGCTTCCTATTTAAGTCTGAATTGCTCAAAAAGTGGGAAGAGGTCAGAAGTTCTAAAAGAAAATTTTTCTTGGGGGTTTTAAAAGGCTGGCTCTTACTTGTCCTGGTGACCATTTTCTTTGGACTACTATCGGCAATATTGAGGCAGGTTTTGGGACTAAGTGAACAAGGACTAAACGAGGCTAATATACAAAGCACCTTTAAAGAACAACCACTACTGATAGTAGTTTTCGCCTGTATCATTGGACCTTTGGTGGAAGAACTCTTTTTCCGTCAAAATTTATTGCATTGTTTACAGAGACATTTGCCAAGCTGGCTAAGCATTTGTGTGGTAGGATTTGTTTTCGCCTTGACCCATATGCACAGTTTGTCTTTATCAGAGTGGGTCAGTGCAGTTGGTTACTTAGGTGGCGGAGTAGCCCTTTCAATTATTTATGTGAATGAAAAAGGAAATATTTACTATCCCTTGATGGTTCATGTGCTAGGAAATATTTTATCTTTTATAGTATTGGTCATTGGTAGTATGCAATAAGTGGATTCCAAACTATTTCAGCTTACAAAGAAAAAGGCAAAGGACTCTAGTCTCTCTTCTATCAATAAAACAATTTCAAAACGGAGTGTTAAAATTATTTTAAGTGGTAACTCTGGGTCAGCAGAGGATGATTTGAGTAAGTAAACTAATGACAAGTTTGTATGGCAATAACTGTTCTTTGAATCGACAGCTCATACCAAGCTTCCTACATCCTTTGCTAGTAGCTCAGCTCATCTTCAGATGTCTAATATTTAGTGACAAGTACATTTATTGCAGAACTCATCCTGCTTTTCAACCGAATAGATTTTACTTTTTTCTATTTAATTGAAGTCAATAATGTGATATATATCTTATTTTTATTCTTGCTTTTTCAAAATCTGTCACTTTTTTTACTTCCGCTTACGAATAGATAGGTGGAGGTAAAAAAATGTATAACAAAGTAATTTTAATTGGACGTTTGACAGCTACTCCTGAAATGGTTAAGACTGCTAGCGATAGGTCTTTTACACGTGTCACAGTTGCGGTTAATCGTCGCTATAAGACGCAAAATGGTGAGCGTGAGGCTGACTTTATTACAGTGGTTGTCTGGGGGCGTTTGGCTGAGACCTTAGCCTCTTATGCTAGCAAGGGGAGTTTAATTTCTCTTGATGGTGAGCTTCGTACCCGTAAGTACGATAAGGATGGCCAAACCCATTACGTTACTGAGGTGCTTTGTTCCTCTTTCCAACTTCTGGAGAGTCGTGCTCAGCGTGCTGTTAGGGAAAATAATCCTGACAATGACTTGGCTGACCTCGTCTTAGAAGAAGAACTTCCCTTTTAGTTTATCCTTTGGTCTAGCTATTTAAGTCTTCTATCTTTGAAGCAATCACTCCAAAAAAATCATGATCTTGTTCCATACCATGTTTTGAAGAATTGTTGGAGACGAAACATTAAACAGTTGTTAGACTAATAAACAGTAAAATTAGATAAGACTTAGGATGATAGGTGTTTAAAAGTATAGATAGAGTAGAGAAATTCATTCGAAAAACCTTTAAATGCAGTTATAACATGTTTTTTTGCTGTTTGGTGAATTAGCCAAAACAGTGTACACAATTAACAGTTTTCTCTCATGTGTATCATTATTTTATTACTAATTTTTAAATTAAATGATAGAGGTTTCGTGATAAACTATAGGTGGGTAAGGAAAAAGCTATAAAAGTTACTTTTATAGTAGGCATTATTTGTTTGGAAGGAAAGTGTGAAATATCACAACTATAACACTATCCTTGCAGTTGTTTGAGACAGTTGCATTTTTGTTTATTGTTGTGAGGCCATAGGCCGATTCAAAGATTTCACAGACAATTGACTATGACACTCCGACTGACATATAAATTAGGATGTTAAGCGGTCGTTGACTTTTCGTCTAGCCTTGGGGGAACACATTGGTGTGATTCCTAAGACTCACCAAACTAATGTGTTTGAAGCTAGGATGATTCGTCTTAGCTTTTTTTGTGTCCTTTAGAAAGGGAATATTTTTCTTATGCTATAATAGAAGGACGAAGCGAGACGGCATCTCGTTAATCTTGGAACAGGAGTAAGACTAATGCTTGACTATAGCCAAGAAGAGAAAGAGTTCTTTATGTCTGAGGCTCTTAAGGAGGCTCAAAAATCTCTAGATAAAGCAGAAATTCCAATTGGTTGTGTTATTGTTAAGGATAGAGAAATCGTTGGTCGTGGGCATAATGCGCG
>DBFVHV010000227.1:0-3378 GCA_048524165.1 Streptococcus sp. | reverse complement strand
AAATGCTGCTGCACCGACATCACGTGTATAGCTGATATTGTGATAAGAAGGATCTTCGTCCACCAATTGTGGGAATTTACCTGAAGCTTCCCAGTCGAATTTACCAGAATCGACGATAAGTCCTCCGATAGTTGTCCCATGTCCACCGATAAACTTAGTCGCAGAGTGAACGACGATATCTACCCCGTGAGAGATAACGTTAATGAGATAAGGTGTACCGAATGTATTGTCAGCAACCAATGGAATCTTATGACTGTGAGCGATGTCAGCAATCTTTTCGAAATCTGGAATGTTGATGAGTGGATTACCCAAAGACTCAATCAAGACAAGTTTGGTATTATCTTTGATGGCAGCATCAACTTCTTCAGGATTCTCAACATCTACAAATGTTGTTGTGATTCCGTAGCGTGGAAGTGTTTCTTTTAAGAGATTGAAAGTTCCACCATATAGAGTTGTTGCAGCAACAACGTGGTCACCAGCGTGTGCCAAACCAAGTACTGCATAGGTGATGGCTGCCATACCTGAAGCAGTCGCTAAGGCACCAACACCACCTTCAAGAGCTGCAATACGCTCTTCAAGTACTGCTACTGTTGGATTAGTAATACGAGTGTAAATATTACCAGGTTTTCTAAGTGCAAAGAGGTCTTCACCTTCTTGAGCATCATCAAAAACGTATGAAGTCGTTTGATAAATCGGAACAGCACGTGATTTTGTTTCCTTATCAGGTGTTTGGCCAGCGTGTAATTGCAAGGTTTCAAATGAAAATTCTCGTGACATATGTGTTTCCTCCAAAACAAAAATTGCTTTCATTCTACACCTAGTAAGTCAAACTGTCTAATAGAAATTTCTTATCATAGTGATAGATAGGGTTTATAAAAAGGACCGTATGGCCCTTCTCTATTTCTTCTCAATAGGTGCTACACTAGCCAAAACTTTTTTAAGCCCTACTTCTGGGAATTTAATTTTAAGTTCTTGGGTTTTACCGCTTCCAGTTACTTCTAGGACAGTACCATCTCCCCACTTCTTGTGGTGAGCAATATCTCCAATTTCCCAATCAGTAGTTGTGTTGCCAGAGTCTGGAGTTTTTCCAAAAGGAAGTCCTCCAGTAGCTTTTGAAAATGGCTGAGCGCTAGAACGTCTTTGCGGCTGTGCATTGGCTTTTCTGGACTGAAGAGCTTGTTGTAAGCTCATACCTTGGCCAAATTGTGTCGGTTCTTCCTTAGTAAAACGAACGCCAAATGATGAATTAGCGGGTCGTGCCAAGCCTTGATATTGTAGTAAATCATCTGAAATTTCACGTAAAAAGCGACTTGGACGATTGTAATTAGTCTTACCAAAAAGGGTCCGAGTATTGGCATTAGTTAGGAAAAGAATCTCCTCAGCTCGTGTAATCCCTACATAAGCCAAACGACGCTCCTCTTCGAGTTCATCTGGCTCTTCTGAAGCACGTGACAAAGGGAAGACGCCTTCTTCCATACCAATTAGGAAGACAACTGGGAATTCAAGCCCTTTGGCGGCGTGGAGGGTCATTAAGGTTACTTCTGCTGCCTCAACATCACCATCGTCCGTGTCAGCAATCAAAGCCAAATCGTTCAAGAAACGGCCTAAACGGTCAATGCCTGTCTCGTCTTCAGCTCCATCTGTATTAGTCTCGTCGAAATTCTTGGTTACAGACATGAACTCTTCGATATTTTCAATGCGTGCCTGGCTTTCAAGCGTTTGTTGCATGGATAGAGCATCCAGATAACCTGACTTGTCTAAAACAGCTTCTACAGTCTCGGTAATACTTAGCCCATCCAACTGATCACGTAGGTTCAGAATCATGTTAGCAAAACCGTAAACGCCTTGAGCTGCCTTCCCCTTAATAGGAGACAGCATAATATTAGCTGAAGCATCTAGGAGACTCATGTTTTGCTCATAGGCAAAGTTACGAATCTTTTCGAGGGTACCAGGCCCAACTCCACGTTTAGGTTCATTGACGACACGTTCAAAACTAATATTATCCGCAGGATTGGCAATCAAGTTCAAATAAGAAATAACATCACGAATCTCTTTACGACTGTAGAATTTTGTCCCTCCAACCATAGTATAAGGAATATTAGACTTGAGCAAGGCTTCCTCAATGGTACGAGACTGAGCATTGGTACGGTAGAGTACAGCGAAGTCTTTGAAATTCTTGCCTTCTTCACGGACGATATTATCGATTGTTGAAGCTACGAATACAGCTTCATCACGCTCATCGTTAGCACGGTAATAGACAATCTGTTCACCGTCGTCATTTTGAGTCCAAAGTTTTTTAGGACGACGATTGCGGTTGTTCTTAATCACCTCGTTTGCCGCTTGGAGAATCTTCTTAGTGGAACGGTAGTTTTCTTCCAGTAGAACAACCTTAGCTTCAGGATAGTCCTTCTCAAAATCAAGAATGTTCTGCATATCAGCTCCACGCCAACCATAGATTGATTGGTCGGCATCACCCACGACACAGATATTCTTAAAGCGAGAAGCTAGGAGTTTTACCAATTGATATTGAGCATGGTTGGTATCTTGATACTCATCTACGTGAATGTACTGATAACGTTGCTGATAATAAGCGAGGACATCGGGATTTTTGTCAAAGAGACGAAGAGTCATCATAATCAAATCGTCGAAATCCATGGCTTCACTACGACGAAGCTCTTCTTGATAGGCCTTGTAACATTTGGCTACGATTTGCGTATACATATCACCAGCTTGATGCTCATAAGCCACCTCATCCAAGAGGTCATTTTTGGCGTTAGAAATAGTCCCTAAAATGGCACGTTCATTCCACTTCTTAGGATCTAAATTCAGATTCTTGAGAATACGCTTCATCAAAGTACGTTGTTCTCCTGGATCTACGATAGTAAAGTTTCTGTTGTAGCCAATATGATCCGCTTCACGACGAAGGATTCGTACACACATACTATGGAAGGTTGCAATCAAGGTTTCTGAAGTTGCAGGATTTAAAGCCATTGCACGTTCACGCATTTCACGGGCAGCCTTATTGGTAAAGGTAATGGCCAAAATATTCCAAGGATTGATCATTTTTTCGTCGATAAGGTAGGCAATGCGATGGGTAAGGACACGAGTCTTACCTGATCCAGCACCAGCCATAATCAAAAGAGGACCTTCAGTCGTTTGGACTGCTTCGGCCTGTTTATCATTCATACCAGTTAATAATGGGTTCATCATATTCTCCATTCTCAAAAATAAGCTCTACTATTTTATCATTTTTTGGATGAAAATGCAGATTCTATTCATAATGCATCTGAAATAACTTTAGAAAATAATTGTTTGTTTTTATTTGGAAGTACTTTGCTTAAGATTACTGATATTCCTAGCTTTTTCTAGCTTTGGAGG
>DBFVHV010000226.1:0-2557 GCA_048524165.1 Streptococcus sp. | reverse complement strand
GACCAAATTGGGACACGGACTTCTTTAACTTCTTTGCCACCACCTGAAACATTGGTTACGACTACATCGAAACCATTAGAAGTTTGGTTGTTGATAGTAAGGTTCCCAGAAACACGGTTTTCTTGTGGTTTAGACTCAGTAGCTTTCAAAGTCGCAATATCCACATAACGACGTGTACCACTGTAACTGATGTAAGAAATCCATTGATGGTTATCCGCAGTCAATACCTTGTCGTAGTTAACTTTGTAGCCTTTTTCCAAGGTATAAAGCGTTTCTGCAGAAGCTTTAGGTTCGTTTTTGACATTCAAGCTACGTGTCACATCATAAGTACCACTTGCTGGAAGCTTTTCAGCACCAGTAACTTCTGGTTTTGCTTGATTAGTCTCTGTTGGTTTAGCAGCTGGTGTTTCAGCTTTGGCAGGTGTCAAAGTCGCAATATCGGCATAATAGCGAACATAGTCATACCCAAGGTAAGAAATCCATTGGTGATTATCCGCAGTCAAAACTTTGTCATAGATAACATGGTCACCCTTACTGAAAACAAAAGTAGGTTTGAGGTCTGCTTTTGGTTCTTTCTTAATATCTGTGTCACGTGTAAAGTAGAAAGTTCCTGTCGCCGGAATGTTCAAAGCACCTGTTGTGGCTTGAGCGCCATTAGAAGGTTTGCCATCCCCATTACCACTATCCCCATTACCACTACCAGCTGCCACTGGTTTCACTGGCGCATAACGACGCACGCCAGAGTATGATTTGTAACTAATCCATTGGTAGCCGTCAGCTGTCACGACTTGGTCGTAAAAGACGCTGTCTCCTGGATTTACATAAAATTCAGCCTTGGCAGAAACCTTCGGTTGATTCTTGATTTCTGTACGTTCCTTGTAGACATAAGTTCCTTGGCTTGGAAGGTCGCTGTCTGTAGTTACTGTTGGTGTGCTCACCAAGCTCGTATTAACAGCCGCTCTCGTTAAAGCAGATACATCAAGGTTAGTGGCTTTTTCAGATGAAGTATTTGTACCACTTGTGGCCTCTGAACTGGCAGCTGTTGATTCAGAAGTTTTATTTGCTACTTGTGAGGTACTAATACTGACTTCACTTGTAGCCTCGCTAGTAGCGGTTTCACTAGCTGTTTGGCTAGTTGTTGAGGCTTGACTAGCTTTCTCACTTGACGCTGCCCCATCTGTTGCTACACCACTGAAAACATCAGCCGCTGTTACGGCATCACTATCTGAAGTCGCACGCAAAGTGGCATCTGAGGTTGTTGCGACTTCGTGGTGTTCGTCAGCCAAAGCTTGGCCTGCAAAGACCAAACTAGCTCCTAAAAGAACTGACGCAGCCCCAAAAGAATATTTACGAATTGAAAAACGTTGTTGTTCGTGTAAAAATTTTTCTCGTTTCATATTATTATTTCTCTCTATCCAATTGTTGTTACCGATTGATTGTAACACTAGATGACAAATATTACAACTATTTTACAAAAATTACTTAATATTTCTCACTTGTCCACTAGTATACCAAATTTTTTGACTTGTTCCCACTTAAATCATAAACTGTCCGATTTTCGTCATAATCGACAAAAATGACTGACTTATACTTATATATTCGTTATTTTTCCAAAAAATGGAATGTAAAATAAAAACACGACAGCTTTAAATGCCATCATGTTTCATTTTTGAACCTTATATCAATGTCCTACATCTGAATATGAAATGTAGTATCGTTGACCATCTTTAACAAAACTATACCAGTTTCCATCAGGTAAAATTTCATATTTATCCCAATCAACGTCTCCGGCAGGAAGTGTAGAAACTGCTCCGCTATCTTTATCTGGTGCAGCATATACAGGTGTTTCCTCATCAAGTGTCAATGTTCCAGAAGTTGCTGTCCAAGCACCTCGACCACCTTCAACTCCTCCAACTTGAGAAGCTGGTGTTGTAGCTTCAGCCACTTGCCCACCATCTGTAGTACCTGCTTGAGCTTGTTCTTGAGAAGAAGCTTTAGGTGCTACTGCTGAGGCCTGAGTGCCATTTTCTTCATTTGAAACTGCTGAAGATGATGATTGAGTTGATTTTTTACCCTTCTTAACAGCCTTACTTGAGCTTGAAGATGACTTCTTAACCGTTTTGGCTGGGCTACTACTTGTGCTAACACGCGCCGACTCATGACTATTAAACTTAGTCACTAAGAAGACAGCGAGGATAACTACAATAAGAGCTGATACTAAACCAATAAGTTTACTTGTATTTTTCATGAGTGATGTTCCTTTTCTGATAATTTACTAGGTTATTATAATATATAGACAGCTAAATTTTTCATTGAAGTCATAAACAGTCGTTTTTTCGTCATAATCAAACCACATCTTCTATTTTTAGTGTCTGTTTAAAACGATAGTCTTTAGATTGTGTTGACAAAGAACAATTAGGGTACTTCCCTAAAATCTCTCGAACAGTGGACAGACCTATACCACGTCCCTCTCCTTTACTTGAGCGGCCAAGTTTAAAGATACCGACTGTATTGATAGATTCTTGAGCAATGGTATTCTCCACTATTACTACCTTTG
>DBFVHV010000225.1:0-4345 GCA_048524165.1 Streptococcus sp. | reverse complement strand
GATACCGTCTTCTTCACCACCGATAGTACCAACTTCGGCTTCAACTGAGATACCTTTAGCGTGTGCTTTTTCTACAACTTCTTTCGCCAATTTAAGGTTTTCTTCAACTGGAAGGTGTGAACCATCAAACATGATTGAAGTGTAACCAACTTCGATACACTCAAGAGCATCATCGTAGTGACCGTGGTCAAGGTGAATAGCAACTGGTACAGTGATACCCATTGATTCAACCAATTCTTCGATAAGTGCTTTACACAATTTGTAACCACCCATGTACTTAGCTGCACCCATAGAAGTTTGGATAAGTACTGGAGCTTGTTTAGCTTCTGCTGCACGCAAGATAGCTTGAGTCCACTCAAGGTTATTTGTGTTAAATCCACCAACTGCATAACCATTGTCACGAGCTGCTTGAACAAATTTTTCTGCTGAAACGATTGCCATTATAAAGGCCTCCTATATTTTTTTGGGTTTGAACCCGTTTACATGTTTATTCTATCACAATTAGACTCAAAAAACTAGTTTTTCTATGATTTGTAAGCGTTTTGATTTTTTAATATAAAAAAACCAGTCTCTTGACTGGTTACTCTGCGGAAAGAGGGACTTGAACCCTCACGACCTAAAGCGGTCACAGGATCCTTAGTCCTGCGCGTCTGCCAATTCCGCCATTTCCGCTAACAACATTAGTTATTATATCAAGTTTGACAATCAATGTCAATACTTTTTTGAAAGTTTTTTTGAAACTCTCTTTTGTCTCTTTCGAAACAACTATCATATAATACCATTTATTGTATGCTATTGTCAATAAGCTTCTTGACTTTTTTGGTTTTTCCAAAACATTACATGTATCCTATTTGGCACTATCTGGAATTAGTCTAAACAACCTTTCAAAGCAGCTAATCTTTCTTGAAGAGGAACTAAGTAAACTTCTTCTCCAAAGCCGCGGTTTTTGAGTCCATCCTCTGCACAAGTTAGTAGAGCCTCTGTTAAAGGCAAAATCAATTTGAAATCAGACTTTGAGATTTTCTTTTTCGAAAACAAGCGACGAATTCTAGGGTAATCATAGTCAAATGCTTCAAAAAAAGGTGAGTCATTTAAAATATTTTCTAGATTTACCAAATTGACTAAAAGACCGAGGTGAAAGGCTGCTGGTGCAAAAGTCGCTGAGAAAGGCTGCGTACAAACGCTTCGAAACTCAACGGTTCCCCTAGTCGTTAAATCTTGAAATTGATAAGAACGGTGACTTTTGAAATCTTCCTCACTTGGTTCAATAGTGACTACTTCGCCACGAATAGAGTGTGCTTTGATAGATGGCGTACTTAGATAGTCTTTAGCACGTATTGGTTCAAAATAGTAAGTTTCGTCACCACGCTTAACAGTAAAAATGGCTGTCTCAGACAAGTAAGAAAAATAGTCATCTTCATTCTTAAATACCTTAGGAAATACTCCTGCATTTTCCTCAAACACACCATGCATGGAATTCTCCCAGAAAACATCACGGGAAAGCGCTAAATCCCAATCAGAACCCCAAAACTCAGAGTTTGCCAATAATACTGCCTTGGGTCCCTCTATTTGGTTAAAAGCATTTAAGACTCTTAAATAGGACGTTTTTGAAACATCTAATTGTACCTGACTCCCACAGATGAAAGAAGCATATTCTGGATAATCGTGAAAGAAAGGATCGTTCTTTGCTTTAGATAGCTCGAGAAAATTCATAAGCATTTCATAACGAGGAGATTTAACAGGTCTGTTGTCATTTTTTGCCCAGTTTGGATTCACTCCCCAACCTTGCAACTCATGACTATGATTCTGAAGATAGGGTTGGATTATACTGAGGTAAGTATCCAGACGTTCCTCAACCTCAGAAATTCTCTCAGCCTTTGCAAAAGCAAACTCGATCGTATTGTACGAAACTTCAAAAAGAATCATGTCTCCAGAAGCTTTATTGATAAGCTGAATAGGATTATTATCAGAATCATACTTATCAGCTTGAAAATCAAAATTATCCAAGAGATAGACTAGTAACTGTTTTGTAAGAGAGACATCTGTAGCATTACCACTCAAATTAACAACTGGGTATTCCAACTCAATCCCCACAAATAATTCGGGTTGCTCCTTAATTGGCTCATAGTACCTTTGCTTAAGCAGTTCCTTGGCTGTTGTCAAAATAATGTCCCCCTTTTTAAAATAAGCTTATTCCATTATATCAAAATATTCAGACGATTTATAGACAAAAAAAACGCCTGCTTACGAAAAATAGCCGTATTACCTTTCGTAAACAAGCGTTACATGCTTATTTATTCCCATTTTTATGATGAGTGTTCCCGCTAGGCGTATGCCCAGCGGTAGACCAGAGCTAGACTAAGAAAAGCTAAGCTATTCCATCATCATAACACTCAACAAAATTGATAAAAATTAAACAAGTTCGATGATTGCCATTGGGGCAGCATCGCCACGACGTGGTTCTGTTTTAAGGATACGAGTGTATCCACCGTTACGTTCAGCATAACGAGGTGCGATTTCTGAGAAAAGTTTTTGAAGAGCAGTTGTTGATGTATATTTATCAGTTGCTTCATCATAGCTTTCAGATGCAATTTCGTTACGTACAAATGCAGCTGCTTGACGACGTGCGTGCAAATCACCACGTTTACCAAGAGTGATCATTTTTTCAACTGTTTTACGGATTTCTTTAGCACGTGCTTCAGTTGTAACGATTGCTTCGTTAATGATAAGATCTGTAGTCAAATCACGAAGAACCGCTTTACGTTGTGAGCTTGTGCGTCCAAGTTTACGGTAAGCCATGTTATCCTCCTATATTATTATTTATCGTTTTTGAGTCCAAGTCCAAGATCAGCCAACTTAACTTTGACTTCTTCAAGAGATTTACGACCTAGGTTACGGACTTTCATCATTTCAGGCTCAGTTTTTTCTGTCAAATCATGAACGGTATTAATACCGGCACGTTTCAAACAGTTATATGAGCGTACAGACAAATCAAGTTCTTCGATGGTACGGTCAAGCACCTTTTCATCGTTCACTTTTTCAGTTTCTTTCATTACATCAGTAGCTTTAGCAACATCAGTAAGGTCAGTAAACAAGTTCAAGTGTTCAATCAAAACGCGAGCCGAGAGACCGAGGGCATCTTCAGGGATGATTGTTCCGTTTGTCATGATTTCGATTGTCAATTTATCAAAACCATCATTGCTACCTACACGGGCAGGTTCAACTTGATAATTTACTTTTTTCACTGGTGTGTAGATTGAATCTACAGCCAATGTTCCAACTGGTGCATCATCTTTCTTGTTTTCATCTGCTGGAACATAACCACGGTTTGTAGCTACTGTCATAGTCGCTTTCAAAGAAGCGCCGTCAGCGATAGTGAAAAGATAATGATCAGGGTTAACAATTTCAATGTCGCTATCAGTCAAGATGTCTCCAGCAGTAACTTCAGCTGGACCTAGGACATCAAGTTCAATTGTCTTTTCGTCTTCGACGTAAGATTTTACAGCAAGTCCTTTAATATTAAGGATGATTTGCATCACGTCTTCACGGACGCCTGGTACGGTATCAAATTCGTGGAGTACTCCATCAATCTTAATTGATGTTACGGCAGCACCTGGAAGTGATGACAAAAGTACACGACGAAGAGAGTTACCCAAAGTTGTACCATAACCACGTTCTAGTGGTTCGATGACAAATTTGCCGTAATCTTTATTTTCATCAATTTTTGTTATTATTGGTTTTTCAAACTCAATCATTTATTATACTCCCTCGAAACGAACCTTGTGTACTATTGTTATTAAAGATTACACACGACGACGTTTTGGAGGACGACAACCATTATGTGGTACAGGTGTTACATCACGGATTGCTGTTACTTCAAGACCTGCAGCAGCAAGAGCACGGATAGCAGACTCACGACCTGAACCAGGACCTTTAACAGTTACTTCAACTGTTTTAAGACCATGTTCTTGTGCAGATTTAGCAGCAGCTTCTGAAGCCATTTGTGCAGCAAATGGTGTAGATTTACGAGAACCTTTGAAACCAAGAGCACCAGCTGATGACCATGCTACAGCGTTACCATGCACATCTGTAATCATAACAATAGTGTTATTGAAAGTAGCGTGAATGTGAGCAATACCAGATTCGATATTCTTTTTCACACGACGTTTACGTGTTGGTTTAGCCAATGTTTTTACCTCCTATTTTATTTTAATTATTTTTTCTTACCTGCAATCGCAACAGCTTTACCTTTACGAGTGCGGGCATTGTTTTTAGTGTTTTGTCCACGGACAGGAAGTCCACGACGGTGACGGATACCACGGTATGAACCGATTTCCATCAAACG
>DBFVHV010000224.1:0-4808 GCA_048524165.1 Streptococcus sp. | reverse complement strand
CCGAGATGTTTTTAAACGTTTTGGAGCTAAGGAATTTGAATTATCTCAACTTAGTAAAAAAATCTCTTTTCGAGATACTTTGACAACCGTCTATGAGAAAAATATGTCATTCAGACAGCTAATTAATCAGAGACAGGAATTTCAGAGAGCTTTTGAAATTGCAAAGGCTATTGAAGGCCAGCCAAGACAAACCTCCATACATGCTGCAGGTATCGTGATGAGCGATGATGACCTGACTAATCACATTCCTCTTAAGGCAGGTGAGGACATGATGGTCACACAGTACGATGCTTCCGCAGTCGAGGCCAATGGCTTGCTTAAGATGGATTTCCTGGGTCTTCGAAATTTAACCTTTGTGCAAAAAATGAAGGAGAAGCTTGAAGAAGAACAGGGAATCGCTATCGATATCAAATCCATTGACTTGGAAGATTCACAAACCCTAGCGCTATTTGCCAGTGGTAAGACAAAGGGAATTTTTCAGTTCGAGCAGGCAGGTGCTATAAATCTCCTTAAACGGATTAAACCTGCTAAGTTTGAAGAAGTAGTAGCGACAACCTCTCTCAACCGTCCAGGAGCTAGCGATTATACAGATAATTTCATCGCTCGTAAATATGGTAAGGAGAAAGTAGATCTCATTGACCCAGTGGTTGCTCCAATTCTTGAACCTACCTATGGCATCATGCTTTATCAGGAGCAGGTTATGCAGATTGCCCAAGTATTTGCAGGCTTTAGCCTTGGGAAAGCTGATTTGCTTCGTCGGGCAATGTCTAAAAAAGATGCCAATGAAATGTCCAAGATGTCCGAACAATTCATGGAAGGAAGTCGTCAGTTAGGGCGTGATCCACAGATTGCTAAACGTCTCTTTAGTATGATGGCTAAGTTTGCAGGTTATGGTTTTAATAGAAGTCATGCCTATGCTTATTCGGCCCTAGCCTTTCAATTAGCTTATTTTAAAACGCATTATCCTCAGATATTCTATGACGTCATGTTAAATTATTCGTCAAGTGATTACATTAGGGATGCAATTGAAAATGGCTTTTCCTTAGCTAACCTTGATATCAATAGAGTCCCTTATATGGACAAGATTTCTGATGGAAAAATTGTACTAGGTCTGAAAACCATAAAAGGTTTGCCCAGAGATTTTGCACTATGGCTTATTGAGGATCGCCAACAAAATGGCAAATACATTTCTATAGAAGACTTTTTGACACGTATTCCTAGTAAATATCAAAAAGTAGATATTTTGACACCTCTAATCCAAATCGGATTATTTGATCGTTTTGAGCCTAATAGACAGAAAATCATCGGAAACTTAAGCAACCTCTTTACTTTTGTCAATGAATTAGGGAGTTTGTTTGCAGAGTCATCATATTCTTGGGTGGATTATGAAGATTATAGTCAGACAGAACGCTACAGTATAGAGCAGGATATACTAGGGGTTGGGCTTAGTACACATCCATTACATTTGGCTCAAAAAATGTCATCACGTCCCTACCAACCAATTTCTGAGTTGACTTTAAACAGTAAGGCTACAGTTTTGGTTCAGCTTGAATCAGTTCGCGTTATCAGAACGAAAAAAGGAGACCAGATGGCTTTTCTAAGCGTTACTGATGGGGTGAATAAACTGGATGTCACTCTTTTTCCAGAAACTTATTTCTATCATAAAGATAAGTTAAGTGAAGGTGGTCTCTTTTATCTAGAGGGACGAACTCAGGAGCGCGATGGACGCCTTCAATTAATTCTGTCAAATATAGAGGAGGCTAGTACTGAGCGTTTCTGGATTTTACTAGAGAATCATGATAAAGATTTAGAAGTTTCTCAAATTTTAGCCAAGTATCCTGGACATATTCCTGTGGTTATTCGTTATCAGGAAAGCAAGGAAACGATAGTTAGTCAACGATATAAAGTGTCTAAGAACGAAGAAATTAATCGGGAATTAGCACCTTTTGTGTTAAAAACGGTTTTACGTTAAAAAAAAACGATAAAACTTTTCAAATTTAAAGCCATTTAGAATTCTTTGTGTTATAATGAAAATGTTAAATATATAAAAGGAGTATCAGGAATAATGAAACGTATTGCTGTTTTGACTAGTGGTGGAGATGCCCCTGGTATGAACGCTGCCGCTCGTGCAGTTGTTCTCAAAGCAATTTCTGAAGGAATTGAAGTATTCGGCATTAACCGTGGATACGCTGGTATGGTTGAAGGAGATATCTTCAAACTTGATGCCAAAGGCGTAGAAAACATCTTAAGCCGTGGTGGTACTTTCCTTCAGTCTGCTCGCTATCCTGAGTTTGCCCAACTTGAAGGTCAACTTAAAGGTATTGAGCAACTTAAAAAACATGGAATCGAAGGTGTAGTTGTTATTGGTGGAGATGGTTCTTACCATGGTGCTATGCGTTTGACTGAACATGGTTTCCCAGCAGTTGGTCTTCCAGGAACTATCGATAACGATATTGTTGGAACAGACTATACAATTGGATTTGATACAGCCGTTGCAACTGCAACAGAAGCTCTGGATAAAATCCAAGATACTGCTTTCAGTCATGGACGTACTTTTGTCGTTGAGGTAATGGGACGTAACGCTGGTGATATCGCTCTTTGGGCTGGTATTGCTTCAGGTGCTGACCAAATTATCGTTCCAGAAGAAGAATACGACATCAACGAAGTGGTTCGTAAAGTTAAAGAAGGTTACGAATCTGGTGAAAAAACTCACCACATTATTGTACTTGCTGAGGGTGTTATGGGTGCCGAAGAGTTTGCAGCTAAAATGAAAGAAGCTGGAGATACATCAGACCTTCGTGCTACAAATATTGGACACGTAGTTCGTGGTGGTTCACCAACTGCGCGTGATCGTGTTCTTGCTTCATGGATGGGTGCGCATGCCGTTGATCTTCTTAAAGAAGGAATTGGTGGTGTTGCTGTAGGTATCCATAATGAACAGCTTGTTGAAAGTCCAATCCTTGGTACTGCAGAAGAAGGTGCTTTGTTCAGTCTTACTGAAGACGGTAAAATTATCGTAAACAATCCACACAGAGCTCGTCTTGACTTTGCAGACCTCAACCGTTCTTTAGCTAACTTGAAATAATAGCGGTTCTATTAATTATTGTTAATCCGTCGCAAAAGCGACAATAAATATAAGGGAGTTTTTATTTATCATGAATAAACGCGTAAAAATCGTTGCAACACTTGGTCCTGCGGTTGAAATCCGTGGTGGCAAGAAATTTGGTGAAGATGGTTACTGGGGTGAAAAACTTGACCGTGAAGCATCTGCTAAAAACATTGCTCAATTGATCAAGGAAGGTGCTAACGTTTTCCGTTTCAACTTCTCACATGGTGACCACGCTGAGCAAGGTGAACGTATGGAAGTTGTTCGTCAAGCAGAAGAACTTGCTGGTCAAAAAGTAGGTTTCCTTCTTGATACTAAAGGTCCTGAAATGCGTACTGAATTGTTTGAAGGCGATGCAAAAGAATATTCATACAAAACTGGTGAACAAATTCGTGTAGCTACTAAACAAGGCCTCAAATCAACTCGTGACGTTATCGCTTTGAACGTTGCTGGTGGGCTTGATATCTTTGATGATGTAGAAGTCGGTAAACAAGTTCTTGTCGATGATGGTAAACTTGGTCTTCGTGTTGTAGACAAAGATGCTGAAAAACGTGAATTTATCGTTGAAGTTGAAAATGATGGTATCATCGCTAAACAAAAAGGTGTAAACATCCCTTACACTAAAATTCCTTTCCCAGCACTTGCTGAACGTGATAATGCTGATATTCGTTTTGGTCTTGAACAAGGTCTTAACTATATCGCAATCTCATTTGTACGTACTGCGAAAGACGTACAAGAAGTACGTGCTATCTGTGAAGAAACTGGAAACGGTCACGTTCAATTGTTGGCTAAAATCGAAAACCAACAAGGTATCGATAATATCGATGAAATCATTGAAGCTGCTGATGGTATCATGATTGCTCGTGGTGACATGGGTATCGAAGTACCATTCGAAATGGTTCCAGTTTACCAAAAAATGATTATCACTAAAGTAAATGCTGCTGGTAAAGTTGTTGTTACAGCTACAAACATGCTTGAAACAATGACAGATAAACCACGTGCAACTCGTTCTGAAGTATCTGACGTATTTAACGCAGTTATTGATGGTACTGATGCGACAATGCTTTCAGGTGAATCTGCAAATGGTAAATACCCTGTAGAATCAGTTCGTACAATGGCTACAATTGATAAAAATGCACAAACTCTTCTTAAAGAGTATGGTCGTCTTGATTCATCAACATTTGATCGCTCAAGCAAAACTGAAGTTGTTGCATCTGCAGTTAAAGATGCTACTAACTCAATGGATATCAAACTTGTTGTTGCTCTTACTGAATCTGGTAACACAGCTCGTTTGATTTCTAAATACCGTCCAGAAGCTGACATCTTGGCAGTAACATTCGATGAAATTACTCAAAAATCATTGATGCTTAACTGGGGTGTTATTCCAGTAGTTACTGAAAAACCTGCTTCAACTGATGACATGTTTGATGTTGCTGAACGTGTTGCTGTTGAATCTGGTCTTGTAGAATCAGGTGATAACATCGTTATCGTTGCTGGTGTTCCAGTTGGTTCTGGTGGTACAAATACTATGCGTATCCGCACAGTTAAATAATTTAAGTCGTACTTAAATAGAAGGAAGGTCCATGAGGATCTTCTTTTTTTGTTTTATATTTTATTCAACTATAAAATATATCTAGTCGAAAAAAAATATATAGATTATCTTTAAGCAGTGGAGCAATGGGGGACATAAAATAGGTGGATT
>DBFVHV010000223.1:0-1716 GCA_048524165.1 Streptococcus sp. | reverse complement strand
TTTAACACGACTCAAGGAGCCCTGCTATTTTTAACATAACCTATATTGTACCATTTTTGAAACAATCGGTCAATATTGTGTATAAAATTCAGAAAATTTCAACAAAAAAAACAAGAGCTCGGAATAAATCCAAGCCCCTATTTTCAAATTATTATGATTCAGGATCATCTAGGCTACGCCCATGTAGACCTTTTTCACGTTGTACTTGTCGGAGTTTTTCAGGGGTAACATCATTACCTTCTTCATCAACAACTTTGATACCTTCAATGTGATGACGAACAGCACGACGATAGCCCGCAATATATTCCGCACGAAGTTTTGCTTGTTCTACCTCTTCTTCTGGTGTCAAACCTTCCGTCTTTTTCTTTTTAGCAAGCTCATTAATACGAGCAATTTTTTTAGGATCCATATTCTTTTACCTCTATTTTGTATTCAATTGGTTGAAAGCCGCGACAGCCTTAGCTTTCGCTACAAGACCTGCAAGAAGGGCCAAACGGTTATTTTTCACAGCCTCATCCTCTGCCATAACCATGGTATTGTCAAAGAAAGCGTCAATAACAGGACTAAGAGCAAAGAGTTGTGCCAATTTGTCGCTAGCTGAACCAGTCAATTCAAGACTTTCTGTTGCTTGAGCCAAGGCTTTTTCTTGATCATTTTCAAAGAGACTAGCATCGACCGCTACTGAAGCATCTGCTTTTTCTGCCAAGTTGAAAGCACGAGAGAGTGACTCAACAGCTGCCTTATAACCATCCGTTTTAGCAGCTTCTGAAAGAGCTTCAGCTACTTCAAGCATATCTGCTACGACAAAGTTTGAACCAGAAAGAACAGCTTCTTTGATATCTTTTGGTGTACGTCCCATCATCTTGTCCACACGCGCCTTGATGAAGTTGAGCACTTCTGCTTGATTGTCATATGAAAGACTATCAAATGAAAGTCCGTAAAGACTGTCAATCAACTCATCCATAGGAATGTGCCAACCAAAGGCATCCAAGATACGAACAATCCCTTGTGTTGCACGGCGAAGCGCATAAGGGTCATTGGAACCTGATGGAATCAAACCGACTGAGAAGAAGGAAAGGAGGGTATCCAATTTATCCGCAAGGGCAAGGATAGCACCAACTTTCGTTTCAGGAAGGGCTCCGTCTGCTGAATCAGGCAGGTAGTGCTCACGGATGGCTGTCGCTACTGCAGCATCTTCTCCAGCAAGGAGGGCATATTTTTCACCCATGATTCCTTGCAATTCATCAAACTCTCCAACCATACCAGTCAAGAGGTCAAATTTGTAGATTTCAGCTGCACGAGCTACAGCTGCTTTTTCTTCAGCAGTCAAGCCAGCTTGCTCAGCCAAGGAAGCCGCAATGACACCAGCACGTGCCATGTGTTCGGATAGAGAGCCAATCTTTTCATGGAAGGTTACATTTGCCAATTTAGCAACGAGATCTTCAATCTTGAGTTTTTGGTCTTCACGCCAGAAGAATTCACCATCTTCGAGACGTGCCACCAAGACTTTCTCATTTCCTCGTACGACATTTTTCAAGTGCTCAGCGTTCCCATTACGGACTGAGATGAAATTTGGTTTAAGCTTACCATCGAGATCACGCACCACAAAGTAACGTTGGTGCGTCTCCATTGAGGTTACCAAGACTTCTTCTGGAACGTCCAAATACTTAGTATCGAAACTTCCCATAAAGGCAGTTGGGTATTCGACCAAGTTCA
>DBFVHV010000222.1:0-2116 GCA_048524165.1 Streptococcus sp. | reverse complement strand
TACTGCAATAGTGAACATAGATAAGTTAATCAGTAAATATTTAAGAATAAAAGTAAGATATATCTCTAGACAAAAGTCTAGGGATTTTTTTTGATGAAAATGGCTTTATAGACTTCGTATATAGTTATTAGCTATATCAATATCTAATTAAAATTAGCTAACAAGATCCTATATCCTTTATTTTATAGGTTATAGCTAAAAACTATATATAGAGAAAACTAATAGCAATTATACAGAAAGCTATTTCTTTGGTAAGATTAATGCAACAACAAAGAGGAGGACACAAGATGTCAACTACTATCATTGGTTTCCCACGTTTGGGTGAATTCCGAGAATTAAAATTTACTACAGAAAAATATTTTAGAAATGAAATTACTGAAGCTGAGCTTTTGGTAGCAGCTAAAGATTTGCGTGCAAAACACTGGAATATTGTTAAAGAAAAAGGTATCACTGAAATTCCTTCAAATGACTTTTCTCATTACGATAACTTCCTTGATGCGGCCTTCCTTTTCAACGTCGTGCCTGCTTCAGTTCAAAACTTGGAATTGACAGATCTTGAACGCTATTTCGCTTTGGCGCGTGGTTACCAAGGTGATAAAGGGGATGTCCGTGCCCTTCCAATGAAAAAATGGTTCAACACTAACTACCACTACATCGTTCCTAAATTTGAAAAAACAACAGAAGTCAAATTGGCTGGTCACAAGATTTTTGATGAGTACCAAGAAGCCAAAGAATTGGGTCTTGACACCCGTCCAGTTGTGGTTGGACCATTCACTTTCCTTCAATTGTCTGACTTCGAAGATGGTGTGAAAGCTGAAGACTTCGTCGATAGCTTTGTTGCTGCATACCAAGATGTCTTTGCAAAATTGGCAGAGCTAGGTGCTACTCGTATCCAACTTGATGAACCAGCACTTGTTAAAGATTTGACTGCTGACGAAAAAGCACTCTTCTTGAATCTTTACAATAAAATCTTGGCTGACAAGAAAGGCCTTGAGGTCTTGATTCAAACTTACTTTGGTGATGTTCGTGATGTATACAATGATCTTGTAAACTTGCCAGTAGATGCTATCGGTCTTGACTTTGTCGAAGGTAAGAAGACGCTTGAACTTGTTAAAGGTGGCTTCCCAGCTGACAAGACTCTCTATGCAGGTATTGTTAATGGTAAAAATATCTGGCGTAATAACTACGAAAAGAGCTTGGCTGTTCTCGAACAGATTCCGGCTGAAAATGTTGTCTTGACAACTTCATGTTCTCTTCTTCATGTGCCATTTACAACTGCTAACGAAGACTTTGAACCGGCTATTTTGAATCACTTTGCCTTTGCCGTTGAAAAATTGGATGAACTTCGTGATTTGGATGCTATCCGTAATGGTCAAGGTGCTGAAGCACTTGCTGCTAACAAAGAACTCTTTGCTACTGAACGTGTTGATGAAAATGCTGCACTTCGTGCTCGTATTGCAGGATTGACAGACGCTGATTACACTCGTTTGCCAGCATTTGAAGAACGTGAAGCTATTCAAAAGGATGCTTTCAAACTTCCATTGCTTCCAACAACAACTATCGGTTCATTCCCTCAAACTAAGGAAGTTCGTGCCAAACGTTTGGCTTTCCGTAAGAATGAATTGTCACAGGAAGAATATGATGCCTTCCTTGCTGAAATCACAGATGAATGGATTAAATGGCAAGAAGAAGTTGGATTTGACGTTCTTGTTCATGGTGAGTTTGAACGTAATGACATGGTTGAGTACTTCGGTCAGAACTTGTCAGGTTACCTCTTCTCTAAAAATGGTTGGGTTCAATCATATGGTATGCGTGGGGTTAAACCACCAATCATCTGGGGTGATGTCACTCGTCTTAACCCAATTACCGTTAAATGGTCTAGCTATGCACAAAGCCGTACAAACAAACCTGTTAAGGGTATGTTGACTGGACCTGTTACAATCCTTAACTGGTCATTCCCACGAGAAGATATCTCTATCAAAGATTCAACGCTTCAAATCGCTCTTGCCATCAAGGATGAAGTTCTTGACCTTGAAGCTGCAGGCGTTAAGATTATCCAAATTGACGAAGCTGCTCTTCGTGAAAAATTACCACTCCGTCGTAGCGACTGGTACGA
>DBFVHV010000221.1:0-9377 GCA_048524165.1 Streptococcus sp. | reverse complement strand
ACAAAAAAGTTTTCCACAGGTCATAAAGAGAAAAGTTTTTAAGGTTATCCACAACCATAAAAAGATAATTCACACTGTGAATAAAAGTTATCCACAATCTGTTGATAAAAAAAGAAACCCTCGAAAATAAAGGGAGGGCATCATTTTTACGATGTGGATAAGTCTGATTCGCCTTTTTCCACAATTAACAGCTTAGATAAGCTTGTTGATAATTCTGTTAAAATCTTCTTCCGTCGAAAAGTGTATTTGAATCGTTCCTGAGTGATTTTTGTGATAACGTAGAGTTACAGGGAGACCTAGCGATTTTTCAAGTTCTTTTTCTTTATCTTTTATATGGACATCTTTTTTTGATTTTTGTTTTCTAGGAAGTTCCTGGAGTTTTTTTTCTAGAGTACGAACAGACCATCTTTCAGTCACAACCTGCTGAAAGATGGTTAGCTGCTTTCGAGGATCCTCAATAGCTAAGAGTGCTCTAGCATGTCCCTGACTCAGACTTCCGTTTTCAATACTCGTTTGTATCTCTCGCGGAAGTTGGAGTAGTCTAAGAGCGTTACTAATATATGGTCTAGATTTCCCCATAGCTTTAGCGAGCTCCTCGTGACTATAAGCTAACTCATCAATTAAATTACGATAGGCCTTTGCTTCTTCAATAGGATTGAGATTTGATCGTTGTAAATTTTCAATAATAGCTTGTTTACGACTCTCATGATCTGTAGCTTTCTTTACAATTGCAGGGATTTCTGTCATCCCTAAACGTTTACAGGCACGTAAACGTCTTTCTCCAGCAATTAGTTCATAACCAATAATGTCAGATTTTCGGACAATAATTGGTTGTATTAAACCATTTTCTGATATTGACTGACTTAGTTCTACTAACTCTTCATCGGAGAATTCTAGACGAGGTTGAAAAGGATTGGGGTAAATTTCACTAATAGGTAGAGTTTTGAGTTGTTCTGACATGGTGTTCCTTTCCCAAAAAAGACCTTTACATTATTGTAAAGGTCTTTTGACAGATTTGTCAATGATTAATCAGATAAGTCTTCTGTAGATTTTGTTAATTTAAGTTCTTCAGTTTTCTTATCTTTACCACGATAGAAGGTTACCTTGATAGTATCTCCGATACTATGGCTGTAAAGATTGGTTTGAATATCAGTTTTTGAGCTGATTTCCTTACCATCAATCTCAGTGATAACATCATTTTCTTGAAGTTTACCGTCAGCTGGCATACCTTTCTGAACACTACCGACAACAACTCCGGATTTGACCTCATCTGGTAAATCTAATTTAGAAGTTGCGCTGCTGGAAAGGCTATTAAGATCTGCCATTGAGATTCCTAGTGCTGGTCGTGTAACTTTACCATCTTTTTCTAATTGATTGATGATTTCGACAACATCGTTTGATGGAATGGCAAACCCCATACCTTCAACGGCACTACCAGCGACTGCAGACGTTGATGAAATTTTACTTGAGTTAATACCGATAACTTGTCCTTCAATATTGACTAGGGCACCACCAGAGTTACCAGGGTTAATGGCTGCATCTGTTTGGATAGCGTTTGTTGATACAGTTTCCCCATTGTCGTTTTGCATCGTTACAGTACGGCTAAGGCTAGAAACGATTCCTTCTGTTACTGAGTTGGCGTATTCGGTACCAAGTGGGCTACCGATAGCAATTGCTTTTTCACCAACAGTAAGGGAGTTTGAGTCTGCAAATTCTGCAACAGTTGTTATTTTATCTGAAGATACTTTGACAACTGCTAGGTCAGAGTAAGTATCTTTACCAACAAGTTCACCAGTAATTTTTGAACCATCCGAAAGCATGATTTCAAGTTTTTTAGCCCCATCGACAACGTGGTTATTGGTTACGATGTAGGCTTCTTTGCCATCTTTTTTATAGATGACTCCAGAACCTTCACCAGCAACCTGCAGACCATCTGAATCTTTTGAATTTTCTTGGCTAGAATCAGAACTGTCCCCTCCGCCAAAGATACGACCATAAAGGTCATTTAGAGAATCTGAAGATGAACCTTCTTGATAATTGATGACAGAAACAACAGCATTTTGTACTTTCTTAACAGCCTTAGTTGTATCTGTTGTATTGCTGTAGACTGTCTTAGCCGTTTTTACTCCTGTATCTGTTGTATTGGTAAAAGATACCCCAGCTGCTGTTAGTAGGATAAAGGCACCAAGTAAACCACCTAGTAAGCCAATAACTAGCATTGCAATTGGCGCGACTATTTTTTTCCAGTTAAATTTTTTCACGTTTAGTCCTCCTTTTGGATAAACATATCAAAGTAAGCTTAATTATATCATAAAGTAATTTTAAAAAACAGTTATCAACAATCTGTGGATAAGTAGAAAAAATTGTAGATGATAGGCTATTATAGATGGAATAAATAGGGGTTAATAAATATGAAAAGGTGTGGATAAGGTGTTAAAAGATTGTGGATATGTGCTATAATGAACCTATGAAAGTTAAATTGATTACCGTTGGAAAATTGAAAGAAAAATATTTGAAAGATGGCATTGCAGAGTATATCAAACGACTAGGACGCTTCACAAAATTTGAGTCTATAGAGTTGACGGATGAGAAGACGCCTGATAATGCAAGCGAAGCTGAAAATAAAGCTATCCTAGACAAAGAAGGACAGCGTATTTTGGCTAAGGTTGGTGACCGTGATTACGTTATTGCCTTAGCAATTGAGGGAAAGCAATTTCCCTCAGAACAGTTTGCCAAAGAGTTAGAGCAAGCGACCCTTAAAGGCTATTCAGATATTACTTTTATTATAGGGGGAAGTTTGGGGCTATCCCCTAAAGTGAAAAAGAGGGCTAATCAATTGATGAGTTTTGGTCTTTTGACTTTTCCTCATCAGCTTATGCGCCTTGTATTAGTGGAACAAATTTATCGTGCATTCATGATTCAGCAAGGAAGTCCATATCATAAGTAGAAAAAGGAAATCGACATGTTCAAAATGAAAAAACGCTCCTATCGTGTTTTTGAAGGTTTACGAGTAGCAACTCTAGTTAGTTATATAGGGGGCTTTATTGATGCCTATACTTACAATACTCAAGACGGACGATTCGCAAGTATTCAGACAGGGAATCTTCTCTATTTAGTCATTCACCTTGTTGAAGGGCATATTGCAAGAGCTTTTAGCTATGCAATACCTATTTTTTTCTTTGTTTTAGGTCAGTTTTTTGTTTTTTTTGTTAAGAAGTGGCTTATCAACCATAAATGGGGATGGCATTTACAAGCAATCAGGCTTGCCTTACTATTGATGACTATTCTTGCAATTATCACACCTTATGTTGATTCCACTATTACTATTGCAGGCTTGGCATTCTTTGCCTCTCTCCAAGTAGGTATTTTTAAGCGGGTCAGAGGAGTAAATTATGCCTCCTTCATGATGACTGGTAATATCACTAATACTTCCCTAACAGTTGCAAGAGCTATTGATGAGAGTGATCCTAAAGTACTAAAACAAGCTTCTTACACTATTATTATCATCTTTACCTTTATGGTGGGAGTCGCAGCATCAACTTGGTTTGCCCAATATTTACATGAATACAGTCTATATACAACTTTGCTCCCCTTGTTTATTTTAAATTATTTTCTATTTATCGAAGCAAAAGAAAAACGCAACTAGAGATTCTAGATTGCGTTTTTTCATTTGATCCCAGCAGGATTCGAACCTGCGACCGTTCGCTTAGAAGGCGAATGCTCTATCCAGCTGAGCTATGGGACCAATAACTCTATTAGTTTACAAAATATATAGCAATATGTCAATACTTTGTAAAAGCTAGATAAAAACTAACGTAAAATTCGAATAAATTCAGTAAAATTTAATTTTTTTTTTGAAAAAAAGTATAGACAAAATCGAATACTCTGATATAATAATAAGAGTATTAACGAGATAAAAATCTCAAAACTTGGTCCGTTGGTCAAGGGGTTAAGACACCGCCTTTTCACGGCGGTAACACGGGTTCGAATCCCGTACGGACTATTTTTGCTACTTAGCAGTTTTATCCGCCATAGCTCAGTTGGTAGTAGCGCATGACTGTTAATCATGATGTCGTAGGTTCGAGTCCTACTGGCGGAGTGATAAGACACCTCAAGTTTTATAGCTTGAGTTTTTTTGTACCCTAAACCCAAAAGGTCTAGAACGAATGTTCTAGACCTTTTGGGTTTTTATTTAGGGCGGGTAGCTTTTTGAGTAATTGTTATTTTACTGATGAAGTAAGCATAGCAACAAAATATTCCAAATGCCAAGCAACTAATAATCAAGCCAATCTTAAGGCCATAGGGAGTAAAGGTAAGCACAACTTTTCCTTTACCACTAGGGACATCAACCTTCATGAAACCCTTTTGAGCTCGATGAATTTTAACTTTTTTATTATTTACTGTTGCTGTCCACCCCTTGTCGTATGGAATGGTGAAAAATAATGAAGCATTTGTATGGCTACTATAATCAGTAAATACTTTATTTTTTGACGTAGTAACCTTGGTATCACGTTCATTAATAGTATCCATAGCAATCTTGTAGTTTTGAGTATCAAGGGCATAAAAACTAGGATTATCAAAGGATATTGCTTTATTTCCGGGAAAATTAAGCTTGATGGTGATTGCTTCTTCTGTTTCAAAGTAGCCAAGATCGAAGAAATCAAAAGTATTGTCAGTAACTTGATTCCTTGTCACCCCATTTACAGTAGTTGACAAAGAGTGATTGTTGTCATCAGACCAAGAAATGTTAGGAATACTAACGTAGAGTTGACTATGTGGCGGAGCAATGACTTGATAAGTGATTGTAGCAAAATCGTTATTCGAGTTGCTAACATTTTTAGCCACGCGCTGATTCAAAGATTTAGCATCATTATCAGAAAGTTGGGATGGAGCTCTTCTAAAGTATGTTAAGTTAAGTCCAGCTAGAGTATTTATCAAGCTAGTTTGATTGTCAAGTGTATTGACAGTAAAGTCAACATTAGTGTAAACCCCATTAGTTAAGATAGCGAGCTGGCTAGCATAATCATTTTGATAAAGTCTTACTGTCTTTTCAGAAGCTATGTAATTAAAACCATACTTATCCAGGTCAAAGTTCGATAAATTATATTTTATTCCGAAGAGGCTATCAGCAATAAGTGTATTATTTTGGTAACGTAGGTTTAAATTAGTCCCTTCAGATTTGAACCCCAACCTGTCTAGTGTTGAGCTTGAAGCAGTATTTCGAATGGATGAAAATTGAGAAATACCATTATAATTGAATTTCATACTGTCGTTACCAGTTTGAGCCTCAAGCCTCTCCGTACGGTAAAAATTCTTATTAGTCTGCTTCGTATCTGAAACCAATTTTGAAATTGCCGACATATTCCGTAGGTAGCCTTCACGAGTTGGAAAAATCCACTCATTTCCAAGAGCTCCAACAACATAGTAAGTACTTAGTCCAAGTTCAAAAATGCAGAATAAGAAGGTGAAACAGCGAAAAACACTTCTAGGAATCTGCTGTCTAAAATAGCTAATAAATAGAATTGCATAGGCTAATAGAAATGCTATGCTTAATAACCAGGAAACTGGTTCAATGAAACTATAGTGAGACTGAAAAATCCAAGTTAGTAAGTAAGCGGCACTCAATCCTACGAAAGGTAGGAGCAGCCTTTGTAGAGAAAACTTTTCAATTCGGTTGAGAGTTTCTCCTGCCAAAAGAACAATTAAGAGAGAAAGAAGCCAAGAATAGCGATGGAGAAACATGTTAGGTGCATGCATGCCTTGCCAAAACAACTCAAGAGGTTGTAAGTTGAAACTAGCAATAAAGAAAGCTAATAACAAGAAGTAGCCTAAACGTAGTGATAGCTTGATTTCCTTACTAATAAAGAAAAGTAGAAAAAGAATCAAAGGCAAGAGTCCCACATAAATCATAGGGATTGATCCAAATTTAGTAGTATCGTAAACTCCGACCAGATTTTTGGCAAAGAAATCAAAATAGTATGTAGATTCTGTCAACAAACTTGACGCAACTGTAAACTTCTCACCATGTGTAGTTAAATCAAGTAGTGTTGGGAGTAGCATGATAGTGCTGCTTAGACCAGCTAGTATAGAAACGATTCCAAAGTCTATAAAATGAAGGATTTTACTCTTCCATCCCGTGATAGTTATTAGTTGTATAATAGTGTAAAGGGTTAAAAAGATAGACATCATATATCCAAAATAGTAGTTTTGGATAAAAAGACAGGTTAGACTCAAAAAATATAGCCCACGTTTATTGAATCTTAGTAAAAGGTGTAACCCTAATATGATTAAAGGTGCTAAAATAAAGGCATCTAGCCAAGTATTAATTTCTAACTGACTGGTAGCAAAGCTCATCAAAGAAAATCCTGTAGAAAGACATAAGATGAAACTTCTTGAGACTTTTGTAAAGAGATGCTTAAAACTGAAGGCTCCTGACAGACCAATAAGTCCGAACTTAAGCAATGTTATGTAATAAAAAGCATCGGCCATTTGGTTGACGGTAAAGAGATAGTAGAGTGGAGACAAGAAGGAACCTAAGTAATAACTTGTTAGAGCATAGAAATTAAGCCCTAATCCACTTGTAAAGGTGTAAAAGAGGCTCCCATCTCCATGAAGTATATTTCTCAGTTCGGTTGCAAATATCACATACTGATGAAAACCATCACTTGTTAAAATAGTTCTCTCACTACCAGGATAGATTTTTTGGCTGTATAATACACCTATCATGATTAGTACTGGCAAGAAAAAAGCAGCCAGATAGAATAATAAGGTCGTATAGTATTTTTTATTTGTCATAATGATAATAAGACAGGTTGGGATATCCCAACCTGCATCTTTTTATAGTTTAGTCAGCCCATAGTGCTTTGACTTTAGCTTGAACTTCTTCATTTTCAAGGAATTCATCATAAGTTTCATCGATACGGTCAATAACACCATTTTTAGAAATAACTACGATGTGGTTCGCTATCGTTTGGATAAATTCGTGGTCATGACTGGCAAAGATAACAGACTCCTTGAAGTCACGGACGCCATCATTCAGACTTGAGATTGACTCCAAATCCAAATGATTAGTTGGATCATCTAGAAGGAGAACGTTAGATTTCAGAAGCATGAGTTTAGAAAGCATGACACGTACTTTTTCTCCCCCTGAGAGGACACTAACAGACTTCTTGACTTCATCTCCTGAGAAGAGCATCCGCCCAAGGAATCCACGCAAGAAGGTATCATCGTCTTCCCCTTTTTCAGCAAACTGACGAAGCCATTCAAGGATCGATTCACCAGATGCAAAGTCTTTAGAATTGTCTTTTGGAAGGTAAGAACGGCTAGTTGTAACCCCCCATTTGATTGTACCTTCATAGTCGATATCATCAGCTAGGGCACGAATTAAAGCAGTGGTTTGAATATCGTTTTGACCGATAATAGCTGTCTTATCTCCTGGACGTAGGATGAAGCTAATGTTATCAAGAATGGTTTCACCATCCATCTTAACAGTGAGATCTTCAACTGTTAGAAGATCGTTACCGATTTCACGTTCTGCTTTGAAGTTGATAAACGGATATTTACGGCTTGATGGAACGATTTCTTCTAGCTCAATCTTATCAAGCATTTTCTTACGAGAAGTCGCTTGTTTAGATTTTGAAGCGTTGGCAGAGAAACGTGCAACGAACTCTTGAAGTTCTTTAATTTTTTCTTCTGCTTTGGCATTACGGTCGGCCTGCAAGCGTGCAGCCAACTCTGAAGATTGTTTCCAAAAGTCGTAGTTACCAACATAGAGTTTGATTTTACCAAAGTCAAGGTCGGCCATATGCGTACAAACCTTGTTCAAGAAGTGACGGTCATGGGATACGACAATTACAGTATTTTCAAAATCAATCAAGAAATCTTCAAGCCAAGAGATCGACTGGATATCAAGACCGTTGGTAGGTTCGTCAAGAAGAAGTACATCAGGTTTACCAAAGAGCGCTTTTGCAAGGAGGACTTTCACCTTGTCACCATTAGCTAATTCGCTCATATTTTGATAGTGAAGGTCTTCTGAAATATTTAGATTCTGGAGTAATTGTGAGGCTTCGCTTTCAGCTTCCCAACCACCTAATTCAGCAAATAGACCTTCTAATTCAGCAGCACGAACACCATCCTCATCTGAAAAATCTTCCTTCATGTAGATGGCGTCTTTTTCTTTCATAATATCGTAGAGGCGTTCATTCCCCATGATAACAACATCAATGACACGTTCATCTTCATAGTCAAAGTGGTTCTGACGAAGAACAGAAAGACGCTCATCAGGACCAAGAGAGATATGTCCTGTTGTGGGTTCAATATCACCTGCTAAAATTTTCAAAAAAGTAGATTTACCAGCACCATTAGCACCGATAAGCCCATAAGTATTACCAGGTTTGAAGGCAATGTTAACATCATCAAAAAGTTTACGATCGCTAAAACGAAGCGATACATCTGATACAGTAAGCATATAATATCCTTTATTTCTATTCTTAAATACTATTTTACGAGAAATTAGACTTTATTTCAATTGATTTTATAAGGGATTAATAAAGTCATTTGGAACACTCTGGTAATCTTTTTGAAGGCTAAATCCACGTCCCATAACTGTAGAAGCGGGGATAATGACAATGAAGGCAGTTTCGTCTATTTTTTGGATTTCTTCTTGGACTTTTGGGACCTCATGAGTTGACAAGGTAGTCATAATCATATTCTGAGAATGTCCAGTATGTCCACCAAGAACTGGAATTTTTGTTGCACCTCGATCGGCAACATTAGTGATGTAGTTTAGGATTAGATCACTCTTTTGCGAAATGATTAGGAGATTCCGTGATGAGTTGAGTCCCACCATCATTTTGTCAATTGTAAGAGAGACAACTCCAAGCGATAGAATGGAATACATAACAGTATCAGGAGGAAAGGCGATGGCACTAATGGCGACAATGATCCCATCAACTATGAGTAGGACCACTCCTAGAGGTAGAGGTGTGTATTTATTAAGAATTTGTGTGATAATCCCTGTTCCCCCAGTTGAGGAATTCCCATAAAAGACTATTCCTAGTCCTAATCCTAGTACAATTCCACCAAAAATTGCTGCTAACAAAGGTTGTTTGGTAATCGTAGGTAGACCTTCGGTTAATTTAATAAAAGTCGGGAAAACTAGAGATCCATAGAAAGTTTTTAGGAGAACTTCGCGGCCAAGGAAGCACCAACATAAAATTAACAAAGGGATAGTTGTTGCTAAGACAAAGTTAGCATTATTCCAACCAAAAAGAGCATTTAAACTAATGGCTAGCCCTCCGACACCACCTGAAGCAATATTATTCTTAACTAAAAGTGAGTTATAACCAACTGCAGCTATAAAAGAACCGATTGTAACT
>DBFVHV010000220.1:0-3923 GCA_048524165.1 Streptococcus sp. | reverse complement strand
TTGACCAAAACATCACTGTTAAGAGCTACAGTCTGATCTGAACCTGAACGTTTAAGGTAAGTCAAAATTTGGCGATAGTATTCTTCATTAACAGTTGAACTCTCAACTGGAGTATTGTAAATACCAAGATAGTAGTGGCTGAGAAGAGTAGACAAGCCCCACTCACGACCTGAACGAATATGGTCGAAGACAGAACCGATGTTTTCGTTTTGGAAGATTCCGAAGACGCTACGGATACCAGCATTAGCCAAGTTAGACAATGGGAAGTCGATGAGGCGATATTTTCCGCCAAATGGTAGGCTGGCAATAGGACGGTGATCAGTCAAGCCATCCATGTCATGGAATCCTACGGTATTTCCTAGAATTGCAGAATATTTATCAATCTTCATCTTTTGGTACCCCCACTACTTCATTGTATCCTACGACTTGCACTTCTTCTGTACCGTCAATTTCCACACCTGCGGAGACGTGTGCACCTTCACCGATAATAGCACGTTTAATTTTTGCACCTTTACCAATAATTGCACCACTCATAATCACTGAATCTTCAACGACTGCACCTTCACGAATTTGTGCACTTGTTGAAAGCACAGAATGTTTAACAGTTCCATCAACCAAACAGCCATCAACAACGAGTGAATCTTCAACATGAGCATGTTCACCAAGGAAGTTTGGTGGAGCAATCACGTTACGTGAGTAAATTTTCCATTGACGGTTACGACTATCCAAGGCATTATCAGGAGAAATGTACTCCATATTTGCTTCCCAAAGGGATTCGATAGTACCTACGTCTTTCCAATAGCCTTCAAATTCATAAGCAAAGACGCTTTCACCTGTTTCAAGATAATTTGGGATAACGTTCTTACCAAAGTCTGACATATCAACTGAGCTCTTTTCAGCTGAAACTAACATATTGCGAAGGCGTTTCCAATCAAAGATGTAAATACCCATTGATGCTTTCGTTGATTTAGGATTTTCAGGTTTTTCTTCGAACTCAACAATACGGTTGTTAGCATCAGTGTTCATGATACCGAAACGGCTAGCTTCTTTAAGTGGCACATCAAGAACGGCTACTGTAAGACTTGCGTTGTTGTCTTTGTGAGATTGGAGCATATCGTCATAATCCATCTTGTAAATATGGTCACCAGACAAAATCAAAACATATTCAGGATTGATGCTATCGATATAGTCAATGTTTTGGTAAATAGCGTGGCTGGTACCTTCAAACCAACGATTACCTTCACTAGCTGAGTAAGGTTGAAGAATTGATACACCAGAGTTAACACCATCCAAGCCCCAACTTGAACCATTACCGATATGATTATTCAAAGCAAGTGGTTGATACTGTGTAATGACACCTACATTGTTAATTCCTGAATTGGCACAGTTCGACAAACCAAAGTCAATGATACGGTAGCGTCCACCAAACTGAACAGCTGGTTTGGCAATACTTTGGGTCAATTTTCCAAGACGAGTTCCTTGCCCACCAGCAAGAATCAAAGCCAACATTTCATTTTTCATGAATAGTCCCCCTCATGATTTTTAGTTCCATCCTCAAAAGGATGTGAGATAATCAGCCGAAACTGATTATGACAATTAAAGTAAGTTTCTCAGTGTGGCAATAGTTTGGGCGTCAGGAAGCTTCTTGCAACCGTGACTTCCTTGCTATCACCCCTGAAAAACAAATCGTGTACACGTTTAAGTCTACCCTTTATTTCATGCGACGTTTAACACGCCAGATACTTGCACCAAGAGCTGGCAATGTGAAGCTAAGAGTATTTTCATAATCCTTCCACTTCGCTTTTTGGGTACGGGTATCAGGATTTCCTTCCTTCCAGACACCACCGAACTCTTCCATCTCAGTGTTAAGGACTTCTTGGTAGATGCCGGCAATTGGCAAGCCAATAGTGAAGTCTTTACGTTCCACTGGAGCAAGGTTGAAGACACAGACTAGGATATCGCCCTTGTCACCTTTATCATCCTTACGGATAAAAGAAAGAACACTTTCGGCACGGTTATCCGCATCAATAATCTCAATACCATCGTAAGAATCATCAATCTGCCAGAGAGATTTATGGTCCTTGTAGAAAGCATTCATATGGCTAGTAAAGGCCTGCATCTTCTGGTTCATCTCATCTTCAAGGTTACTCCATTCAAGTTGGTAATCAAATTTCCATTCTAAGAATTGACCAAATTCAGATCCCATGAAGAGCAATTTCTTACCTGGGTGACAGAGTTGATAAGCATAGAGGTTACGAAGACCAGCAAACTGATTGTAGCGGTCACCCCACATCTTATGCATCATACTCTTCTTACCATGCACCACTTCATCATGTGAGAATGGTAGAACATAGTTTTCATTGAAGCAATACATGAAACTGAAAGTCATCAGATTGAAATCATACTGACGGTAAACTGGGTCCTCCTCGTAGAATCTGAGGATATCGTTCATCCAACCCATATTCCATTTGAAGTCAAAGCCTAGACCACCTTCTTCAATAGGATGTGTGATTGGCGTTGCCGCAGTTGATTCTTCCGCGATCATCATGACATCTGGGTATCGATTTTTAATTTCACGATTGAGTTTTTGAAGGAAGCCATAGCCTTCCAAGTTACGGTTACCACCATCCTTGTTAGGCATCCATGGACCCTCATCATAGTCCAAATAGAGCATGTTAGAAACTGCATCCACTCGGATACCATCAATATGATAATTCTCAATCCAATAAAGAGCACTTGAAATAAGGAAAGACTGTACTTGATTTTTTCCTAAGTCAAAGTTCAAGGCACCCCAACGATAATTATGAGCTCGATCGTGATCTTGATATTCGAAGGTTGGTGTGCCATCAAAGTAGGCCAAAGCATCGTCATTTTGTGTATAGTGACCTGGGACCCAGTCCACTAAGACACCGATATTATTTTGGTGACAAGCTTCAACAAAATCTTGAAATTCTTCTGGTGTACCATAAGTATGCTCAAAAGCAAAGTAACCCATGAGCTGGTAACCCCAACTCATCCCTAACGGGTGAGCCATGAGTGGCAGGAATTCCACGTGGGTGTAGTTCATCTTAACTAAATATGGTATCAACTCCTCTTTCAATTCCTTGAAAGTATAAGGCTGACCATCTTCTTTTAGTTTCCAAGACGATGCATGAACTTCATAGATATTTACCGGACGCTTTTGGAAACCAAAGCGTTTGCGACGACCCATCCAAAGGCCATCATTCCACTTCTTAGCTTTCTTCTTACGAATGACAGCTCCTGTTCCAGGACGTGGTTCCAAATAAGTAGCAAAAGGATCCATCTTTTCAACTACTTGACCACCCTTACGTTTTACCAAGAACTTATAAAGTTGTCCTTCTTCAGGGAGAGCTGAAGTCGCCTCCCAAACACCGATATGGTTTTTAGTCATATCCAGAGGTTCATCAAACCAACCTGTGAAATCTCCGATTACCTGAATCTGCTCAGCATGAGGGGCCCACACACGGAAGATAAATCCTTTTTCACCCTCCAATTCATGCACACCCAAATAATTCTGTAGGTGGAAGTTCTCACCTGTTCCAAACGTGTACATGGCTTCATCGAGATTCATACCATCACTCCTTCCTTAAACTAGTCTCGATAAGAGATATCAAGACACTAAAACATTAAAATCAATATATGTAAACACGCCAGAAAACCCTTTATGATAATAGGGCCTACAAGCATACAAAATCGCTGATGAAAGCGTTTGCTATATTATAGCATTTTTTGACTACCTTGTCAGTAAATTTCCAAATCTTTTTTTATATTATTGAATACCATGGTCTCACGCAGTTTTCCAGAAATATGTAGTTCCACGATACCTGAAGCATGGTCTGCTTTAGTCACGTAGAGATTATCATATATATCCGCATACGAACGATATGAAAATTCTGGTACTG
>DBFVHV010000219.1:0-2722 GCA_048524165.1 Streptococcus sp. | reverse complement strand
AAATCATGGCACCAGCCGCAAAGGCCAAAGCATAAGGAATGATTGACATCATCCACATGACCAGAGCAGCTCCCATAACAGCCCCTATACGCTCCACGATGGCTGACATAGATCCCCAATAGAAAGCCTTGATTCGAGATTTACCATCTGCTCGAATAGGAATAGAAAGGGCTGCACCTTCAGGAACATTTTGCAAACCAATCCCGATAGCTAGACCAATAGCTCCCATGAGACCAGCGAGTGTCATATTACCACCAGCCAAGGCACCAAAGGTAACCCCGACTGCCAACCCCTCTGGAAAGTTATGAATGGTAATAGCCAAAAAAAGTAGGGCTGTTTTTGATAATTTTTTCTTACGAGGCTGAATGCCTTCCGCTTTTGAAATATCATTTCCCAAATGCAAGTGAGGGACGACAGCATCAATCAAACGAAGGGCAACACCACCAAGTAAGAATCCAGATGCTGCGGGAAACCATGACCACTTCCCATAACCATTTTGACTAGCATAAGTCAAAGAAGGATCCAGTAGCGACCAAAAAGAGGCTGCAATCATGACACCAGCCGCAAAGCCCATCATGATGTCTAGCAATTTACGGTTAATATTCTTGAAGAAGAAAACTATGGCTGAACCAACAATAGTACATCCCCAGGTAAAGAGACCGGCAAGAAAAGCTAAGAAAACAACATTTTGATGAAAAAGCCAAGTCATAAACAGATCCACCTACAAATGATCAAAAGGATTGGTTGATGACTGACTTTCAAGTATCGTCACATTCCAATCATGCTCACGTTTCCAGACCTCAAGTTTCTCAGCAATCTTTGAGATAAAGAGGGCTTCGATATGATGACCGGGGTCAATAGCCAAGAGGCCATTAGTAATCATTTCCTGTCCTGTATGGTAATAAACATCACCCGTGATAAAGACCTGCGCTCCCTTTTTCAAAGCATCCTGGTAAAATCCTTGACCACTACCACCGCAAATAGCCACACGGTTAACAAGAGGATTGTCATGATTATAACGAACCAGTCGAACACTATCTAAACCAAAAGCAGACTTGACTTTAAGAGCAAGATCTTCAATGGTCTGTGGCACAATATCACCCACTCGACCGATTCCTTGATTTTCAGCAGTCTCTGTCAAATAAGTGGTATCCTTAATGTCGAGTAACTCGCAGAACCAATCATTAAGGCCATCATCAACGACATCAATATTGGTATGGCTCACATAGACAGCAATGTCGTGCTTAACCAGGTCAAGTAAAATATCACGGTCCGGTGAGGACACCAAATCCTTTACAGGACGGAAAATAGGTGCATGCTTAGCAATGATGAGGTCCACACCTTTTTCAATGGCTTCAGCTACCGTATTTTCACGAACATCCAAAGTAACCATGACCTTCTGAATCTCCTTATCCAGACTGCCAATTTGTAAGCCAACCACATCACCTTCCATGGAAAGTTCCGCTGGACAAAAGCTTTCATAAGACTTGATAAGATTGCTAGCTAACATGGTCCAAAACCTCCTTAATGGTTTGAATTTTTTCTTCAAGAACTGCACGGTCATCCTGATTAGCAAGGGGAATAGACCCCAAGGCAATTTCTAATTTATTAATTTCACGTTGCCATTTGAGCTGGAAAACCCGAGACTGCTCTTTCATAAGATGAGGGCCAAAGCGAATCTCCCTCTCTGAAAGGTTCATGTGACCAGCTTCTGCCACTACGATTTCGTAATATTTGCCATTTTCAGTCATAATGGCTTCTGCAACAATGGTAAAACCATTTTCCATCAACCAGATACGGAGATCATCTTCACGATTATTTGGTTGCAAGATCAGACGGTCTACGTCCTTAAGTTTGTCCTTTCCAGCATCAAGGATATCCGCAATAAGACGTCCCCCCATACCACAAATCGTGATAGTTGTAACAGCATCAGAAGGCTCAAAGGCAGCCAGGCCATTCGCCAAGCGCACGTCGATTTGATCATTGAAACCAGAAGCTGAGACATTTGCGAGAGCTGATTCATAAGGGCCCTTTACCACTTCGCCAGCAATGGCTGAAGTAATCAAACCCTTTTCAAGTAAATAAATCGGAAGATAGGCATGATCACTTCCTACATCCAAGAGTTTTGCACCTTTAGGAACGTAGGTTGCTACGTCCTTGAGGCGTTGAGATAATTGTACGTACATGTTTCATCTTTCTATTTTTTAAGTCTCTTCAATTATATCAAAAAAGGAGGTTGGTAAGAAATGCTTTTAACACATTTCCTAACAACTTCCTTTTTGTTTATACTTTTTCGCCCGTAAAGACGAAGAATTTTGAAATAATATAGTTCAAAACAATGATAAGGACCTGAGCAAATAGGCTCTCGATACTATTTACCCATGCCTGACTATGGCCAACGAATTGACCAATAATTTCTGGATAAGTATCTACCAAGAAATAGGCTAATGCCAAATCCAAGACCAAGGTCAAAAGTCGGGCTCCTACGAACTTAACAAAGCGCGTGGCCATTCCTGTCGTTTCCTGATTAAAGACAAAGATGTCATTTGTAAAAAAGGCAAAGATAATAGCAATCGCATTGGCCAAGACAGCCGATAGGGTCCCTTGTTGAGTCAACTGAAAAATCAAGGTACGACTAACCATGTAAACCAAAGTTGCCAAAACCCCAAAGAAGAGATATTTGAAAACTTCAGTAGCCATGAAGCCTCTGAGTTTAGCTATC
>DBFVHV010000218.1:0-4488 GCA_048524165.1 Streptococcus sp. | reverse complement strand
TTTGGTTTTCTTAGCTATCTTGACGCTCGGTTCTATTGGTACAGATCTTTTCAAAAAAGAGCACCAAGATGCTAATAAGGTCGTCAAAGTAGGAATCCTCCAGTTCGTCACTCATGATGCCCTGGATCAAATCGAGAAGGGTATTGAGGATGGACTTAAGGAAGCTGGGTATAAAGGGGATAAGGTTAAAATTACCCTCCTAAATGCCGAAGGGGATCAATCGAAGATTCAAACCATGTCTAAACAATTGGTTAACGATAAGAACGATGTCGTTATCGGTATTGCAACGCCAGCAGCTCAGGGATTAGCGGCAGCAACCAAAGATATTCCAGTCATTATGGGAGCTATCTCAGACCCTGTTGGGGCAAAATTGGTTAAGAATCTCAAGCATCCAGAAGGCAATGTCACAGGAACTTCCAACCAAGTGCCTATTAAGCAGACAGTAGAGTTGGTCAAATCACTGACACCAAATGCCAAAACAATTGGTATTCTATATGCTTCTAGTGAGGATAATTCCAAATCACAGGTTGAAAGCTTTAAAAAATATGCCGAACAAGACGGTCTAAATGTGGTTGAGTACGCCGTACCATCAACCAATGAAATCAACACAACCATGTCAGTAATGACTGGTAAGGTTGACGCCATCTGGACACCTCAGGATAATACCATTGCATCAGCTTTCTCAACAGTAGTCTCTTCAGCCAATCAAGCTAAGATTCCCGTTTATACAACTGTTGATACTATGGTTAAAGAAGGCGGTTTGGCCTCAGTTGCTCAAAGCCAATATGAACTTGGAAAAGCCACGGCTCGCAGTGCCGTTAAGGTTCTTAAAGGTAAAAAAGTTAAGGATGTTCCAGTTGATGTGATTGATGATGGGACTCCAACACTAAACCTTAAAGTTGCTCAAGATCTTAACATCACCATACCTGACGAAGTGCTTAAGCAGTCGGACATTGCTGTTAAAGCTGATAAATAAGGAGGACTTATGATTATTTCATCTATTTATCAGGGTCTTCTATACGGAATCTTAGGTCTTGGGATTTACATGACTTTCCGTATCTTGGATTTTCCTGATTTAACGACAGAAGGTTCCTTCCCCTTAGGTGGGGCAGTAGCAGTAACCCTCATGAATTTTGGTTGGAACCCTATCTTGGCGACCTTGGTTGCTGTAATAGCCGGCTGTTTTGCTGGACTAGTGACTGGTCTCCTTTATACAAAAGGAGAGATTCCAACGATTTTGGCAGGGATTCTGGTCATGACTTCCCTTAACTCAGTCATGCTTATGATAATGGGAAGAGCCAATCTAGGTCTCCTTGATATTAAGACAATCCAAGATTTGCTGCCTTTTAGTAAGGATTACAACCTCTTAATCGTTGGTCTCTTAGCTGTAACTATTGTTATTGCTTCCTTGATTGCCTTTCTTAACACGCGCCTAGGCCAAGCCTACATTGCTACTGGTGATAACCGCGATATGGCCAAATCTTTCGGTATCAATACGGATTCAATGGAAGTTATGGGGCTTGTTATCTCAAATGGTATTATTGCCCTCTCAGGAGCCTTGATTAGTCAACAGGACGGTTATGCCGACGTTTCAAAAGGGATTGGGGTTATCGTCATTGGACTTGCTAGCATTATCATTGGTGAAGTCTTGTATGCGACTAACTTGACCTTGTTGGAACGGTTGATTGCCATCTGTGTCGGGTCAATTCTTTATCAGTTCCTTTTGACAGCTGTAATCGCTCTTGGCTTTAACACTAACTACCTCAAACTCTTTAGTGCGATCGTTCTAGCCCTTTGCTTGATCTCGCCTGTCCTACGCCGAAAATTCTTTAAGGGGGTGAGCTTATCACGATGACAGCTATTGTAGAACTCAAAGATGCAACTGTTAAGGTTAATAATGGTTTTGACACCGAAAAAATCATTCTGGATCATGTCAATCTTACTATTAGGGAAGGTGATTTTATTACCATTCTTGGTGGAAATGGTGCCGGAAAATCAACCCTCTTCAACGTCATTGCAGGGACTCTCATGTTGACCAGTGGACAGATTTTTATCATGGGTGAGGATGTTACGGCTCTGCCTGCTGAGAAGCGTGCCAAGTACCTCTCACGGGTTTTCCAAGATCCTAAAATGGGAACAGCTCCTCGAATGACTGTTGCGGAAAACCTTTTGATTGCCAAATACCGTGGCGAAAAACGAGGTCTTAAATCACGTCAAATTCATCTCTACACAGAGGAATTTCAAGGTCTGATTGAACGTATCAGTAATGGTTTAGAAAAACACTTAGATACACCAGCAGGTCTCCTCTCAGGTGGTCAGCGTCAGGCACTCAGTCTTCTGATGGCGACACTTAAACGTCCTGAGCTCTTGCTCTTAGACGAACACACCGCAGCCTTGGATCCTAAGACAAGCGTGGCTCTTATGGAGTTGACTGATGAGTTTGTGACGGGCGACCATCTTACAGCCTTGATGATTACCCATCACATGGAAGATGCCCTTAAATACGGGAACCGTCTTATCGTTATGAAGGATGGTCAAATCATCAAAGACCTCACTAAGGAAGAAAAGGGTCAATTGGATATCACAGACTACTATGCTATGTTCGAGTAGGCCAAGCTTGACTCTAAATTGTAAAATAAGCCAAAAAGTTGTATACTTAAAGGGTATGCAACTTTTTGTTGTGGCCTGTAAATCGACAAGAAGACTGTTCGCACGAACGTTCAGCTTCTTGGACCGTCTGTATAAATAGGCTCTAGAAGAGAGTCAAACTAAAAAGGAGAAAAACAAGCATGAGCGATATTAAAATTATTGCCCTAGGTGGAGTGCGTGAAAATGCTAAAAACCTCTATATTGTTGAAATTAACGACTCTATCTTTATCTTGGATGCTGGTCTAAAGTATCCTGAAAATGAACAATTAGGTGTTGACTTTGTTATCCCTAATTTAGATTACTTGGTTGAAAATAAAGACCGTATCCAAGGGATTTTCTTGACGCATGGACACGCTGATGCCATTGGTGCCCTACCCTATATCTTACAAGACGTCAAAGTACCAGTCTTTGGGTCATCACTTACTATTGAGTTGGCTAAGCTTTTTGTAAAAAATGCTGGCGTTAAGAAATTCAATAACTTCCATGTTATTGACGCAGAAACTGAAATTGAATTTGAAGATGCTGAGGTCTCATTCTTTAAAACAACCCACTCTATTCCAGAATCAATGGGGATTGTTCTTGGCACGGATCGAGGCAATATTGTCTATACTGGTGATTTCAAGTTTGACCAAGCTGCTCGCCCTTACTACAAAACTGATTTAGGACGATTGGCTGAAATTGGTCGTGAAGGTGTCTTGGCCCTCTTGTCAGACTCAGCAAATGCGACAAGTACTGAACAAACAGCTTCTGAAGCAGAAGTTGGCCAAGAGATTGACCAAGTTATTGCCGATGCAGATGGACGTGTTATTGTTGCGGCAGTTGCCTCAAACTTGGTTCGTATTCAACAAGTCTTTGATTCAGCTGCTGAACATGGACGTCGCGTTGTTCTTACAGGTTTTGACGTTGAAAATATTGTCCGTACAGCTATCCGTCTTAAGAAATTGACTGTGGAGCATGAAAAGCTCATTGTTAAACCAAAAGATATGAACAAGTTCGAAGACCACGAGTTGATTATCCTCGAAAATGGGCGTATGGGAGAGCCAATCGATGGCCTTCAAAAAATGGCAGTTGGTCGTCACCGTTATGTTCAAATCAAAGATGGGGACCTAGTTTATATCGTAACCACACCAAGTATTGCTAAAGAAGCAGTGGTCGCACGCGTAAACAATGCTATCTATAAAGCTGGTGGGGCTGTTAAGATGATTACGCAGAATCTTCGTGTATCTGGACATGCCAATGCTCGTGAGCTTCAATTGATGCTTAATCTTCTTCGTCCACAGTACCTTTTCCCAGTCCAAGGGGAGTACCGTGACCTTCAAGCTCATGCTGAGTTAGCCTTTGATGTTGGTATCCTTCCAGAAAACATCTATATTGTTAAACGTGGAGATATCATGCACTTATCAGAGGACCAAGGTTTCCTTCATGAAGGTGCTGTCCCAGCTGGTGATGTTATGATTGATGGTAATGCTATCGGTGATGTTGGAAATATCGTGCTTCGTGACCGTAAAGTCTTGTCTGAAGATGGTATCTTTATCGTAGCTATTACAGTCAATAAAAAGGAGCGCAAGATTGTCTCTAAAGCGCGTGTCAATACGCGTGGCTTCGTCTATGTTAAAAAGAGCCGTGATATCTTACGTGAGTCTGCTGATATTGTCAATGCAACTGTTGAAAATTACTTGGCAGGAGATAATTTTGATTGGGGAGAACTTAAAGGTGCGGTTCGTGATGATGTGGCTAAGTTCCTCTTTGACCAAACCAAACGTCGCCCAGCTATCCTTCCAGTAGTTATGGAAGTCCGCTAATAACCGATTAAAATATAAGAGTGTGAGCGTGACGCTT
>DBFVHV010000217.1:0-3025 GCA_048524165.1 Streptococcus sp. | reverse complement strand
TGTCTTAACAACCAATTTGAAAATTTGGATATTATCACAAGCCTTCAAAACATCTGTATACTTGAAGTCGATTTCATGTTGACCAACAGCCACTTCGTGGTGAGATGCTTCAACATCGAATCCCATTTCTGTCAACACATTAACGATTTCACGACGTGTGTTATCTGCAAGGTCAGTTGGCGCAAGGTCAAAATAACCACCTTTATCGTTAACTTCAAGTGTAGGATTACCTTGTTCATCTAATTTGAAAAGGAAAAATTCTGGCTCTGGTCCAAGATTAAATGATTTATAACCAATTTCTTCCATATGACGCAAAGCTTTTTTCAAGTTACCACGTGGGTCTCCTGCAAATGGTTCACCTGCAGAAGTATAGATATCACAAATAAGACCAGCGACTGCACCATTTTCATCACCCCAAGGGAAGACTGTCCAAGTATCAAGATCTGGGTAAAGATACATATCAGATTCATTGATACGAACAAAACCTTCGATTGATGAACCATCAAACATAGCTTTATTTGAAAGTACCTTATCCAACTGTTCATCTGTCGCAGGAATTTCAACATTCTTCATAACACCAAGGATGTCAGAGAACATTAAACGCAAGAAAGTAACATTCTTCTCTTTGACTTCGCGACGAATATCAGCTGCTGTGATTGCCATAATAGGGGTCTCCTTTATAAAAACCAAAAATAAAAGTTCAAAGCGTAATTAGATACGCAAGTTACCAAATTGTTGTGATGGGGTCGTAAAACGGCCTTGCTGAAGGAGTTCATCATGCAAGATACGTCGAACATCCGCATCAGTTAAAGCTACTTGTTTTTGTTGCGCACGAACTTTACGTTCCTCATACTCATGCTTAATCGCTGCAATATTGTAACCGTCATCCAAAAAATCTTTGATTTCCAATAAACGATCCATATCATTTAATGAGTACATACGACGATTCCCAGCTGTACGCTCAGGTTGAATCAACCCCTGATCTTCATAGTAACGAATTTGACGAGCAGTTAAATCCGTCAACTTCATAACTGTGCCAATCGGAAAAACAGCCAAAGAACGTCTTAGTTCTTTTTCTCTTGCCATGATTAGCCTCCTTTCCTAACAATTATATTCTGAATATTTCTACATGTCAACAGATAATGTCACTTTTTCTTACACAATAAGTAAATCCCGAACATTCTATTTCTTATTACCTTATATTCAAGGACATTATTATCAAAATCATAAAAAAAAGAGCTCAAGAGAACTCTATTATTCTTATTTTAGATGTTTAAGTAGCCAATCATAATCATAATTAACAAGGATTGCAATAAAAACTCCGCAAAACGTTTCAAATACTCTAGCTATCACATAGGTGAAAGTATTATCAGGTGGGATAGACAAAGTAATAATCAGAAGCGCAGCCACTCCTCCAATAACTCCAGAAGCATTATTAAAGGACACATTAATGACAATAGACAACATTGTTAAAATAGGAACCAATAGCAAGGTCACCCAAACTGAATTGTCAAACCACATATTCACAAAATAGAATAAAAGCGCTAAAAGACCCCCAACTGTGTTTGCAAAAATACGTGACTTACCAAATTGAACACTACGGTCAAAGTTCTCACGCAAACTAAAAACGGCAGTTAAACAACCAATCTGAAGCCCTTCCCAGCCTAAAGCAGAGAACAAGCCTAAAACAAGAAAAACGGCTATACCGGTCTTCAGTGTACGCATACCAAATTTAAATTTTTTTGGCTCAAATTTCAATCCCATTTAACTATTTTAACATGATTATCAAACTTTTGGCTATTTCTAAATGATTTTTATTACATATTCTTTTATACTAAGTAATTTCAAAATGACAACACAAAAAGAGTTGGTTACCCAACCCTTTTAATTAGATGACTTATTTATCAGTAAGTGCAGCCAAACCTGGCAATACTTTACCCTCAAGAAGCTCCATTGATGCTCCACCACCAGTAGAGATCCATGAGAACTTGTCTGCACGACCAAGGTTGATAGCAGCGGCAGCTGAGTCACCACCACCGATGATTGATTTAACACCTGGTTGTTTAACGATAGCGTCCATCACACCGATTGTACCAGCTTGGAAGTCAGGGTTTTCAAATACACCCATAGGACCATTCCATACAACTGTTTTAGCACCAGTCAAAGCTTCGTCGAATTTAGCGATAGATTTTGGACCGATATCAAGACCAAGGAAACCTGGGTCTACTGCTTCACCTTCAGTATCTTTCACTTCAGTGTAGTCAGCAAATGCGTTTGCTTCTTTTGAGTCAACTGGCAAGATCAATTTACCATTTGATTTTTCAAGAAGAGCTTTCGCTACATCCAATTTGTCTTCTTCCACAAGTGAGTTACCGATTTCGATACCTTGAGCTTTGTAGAATGTGTAAGTCATCCCACCACCGATAAGAACTTTATCAGCTTTTTCAAGCAAGTTTTCGATAACACCGATCTTGTCTGAAACTTTTGAACCACCAAGGATAGCCACGAATGGACGTTCTGGAGTTTCAACTGCTTCTTGGATGTATGCAATTTCGTTTTCAAGAAGGAATCCAGCAACAGCTTTTTCAACGTTTGCTGAGATACCAACGTTAGATGCGTGTGCACGGTGAGCTGTACCGAATGCATCGTTTACGAAGATACCATCTCCAAGTGATGCCCAATATTTACCAAGTTCAGGATCGTTTTTAGATTCTTTCTTGCCGTCAACATCTTCGTAACGAGTGTTTTCAACCAAGAGAACTTGTCCATCTTCAAGAGCGTTAATCGCTGCTTCCAATTCAGCACCACGAGTAACACCTGGAAGGAAAGTAACTTCTTGACCCAATTTAGCAGCCAAGTCAGCAGCTACAGGAGCAAGTGATTTACCTTCTTTGTCTGCTTCTTCTTTTACACGTCCAAGGTGAGAGAAGAGGATTGCACGTCCACCTTGCTCAAGGATGTACTTGATTGTTGGAAGAGCAGCAGTGATACGGTTGTCGTTTGTGATCACGCCATCTTTTACAGG
>DBFVHV010000216.1:0-3101 GCA_048524165.1 Streptococcus sp. | reverse complement strand
GTTTGCGACAATGATATCTGCTTTGTTGCGTCTCAGACTTGCACGAGCAACCTCAAAAAGCTCATCTTTACTTACATTAACCAAAAGTTTGAAGCCAATCAACTGAATAGTAGGATTCCATTGTTTAACAAGGCTAATGACCTTCGGTGTTTTTTTAAGAAAGAGAACTTGATACTCTGAAGCTGAAGATATCTTGCTCTCAGTGTTAGACTTATGCAAGAATTGAGCGAGATCTTCGGTAGCCTCTAATTCAGCGAAATCCGTCATATAAACAGGCGTATAATCAGAGACTGCCATACTATGGATGAGGACATCGTGCTCTTTGACGAGTGGCTCCATTTTTTTGAGAAGACTATCTACGTTCGTAATTTCTGTAATCTTTAGATTTTCTTTCGGTTCTGGTTTAACCGCTGTCTTGGTCGTTACTAAGGTTACTTGGTGCCCCTTAGCCAAGAAAAGTTCAGCGATTTCCTTACCTAGATAACCTGTTGAATGGTTTGTGATTCCACGCACAGCATCAATCTTTTCAGTGGTACCACCCGATGTAATCAAAATTTTCATAGTAGTATTGTACTAAAAATTGCGTTTTTTGTAAATAATAGTAGGTCTTTTTTAGTTGTACCCCTATAAATTAAAGTTATAACGATTTATAACAAAACAAAAACCGAACATTGAAAAGTAATTAACCAAAAATAATGCGTTTTTTATGAAATTCTGTTATAATAGATTCTAGAAAAATATAGAGGAGTGTCTCATGAAAACAGATATCGAAATTGCTCAAAGTGTAGAATTAAAACCAATCACAGAAGTAGTTGAAAAAGTTGGAATCGGCTTTGACGATTTGGAACTCTACGGAAAATATAAGGCAAAATTGTCATTTGATAAAATCAATGCAGTTAAAGACAATAAACCAGGAAAATTGATTTTGGTAACAGCCATCAACCCAACACCAGCTGGTGAAGGGAAATCAACTATGTCAATTGGTCTTGCAGACGCTCTGAACAAAATTGGTAAGAAAACGATGATTGCCCTTCGTGAACCATCTCTTGGTCCTGTTATGGGGATTAAAGGTGGTGCTGCAGGTGGTGGTTACGCACAAGTCCTTCCGATGGAAGATATTAACCTTCACTTTACAGGGGATATGCATGCCATCACCACAGCTAATAACGCTTTGTCTGCTCTCCTTGATAATCATATTCACCAAGGAAATGCACTGGGTATTGACCAACGTCGTATTATCTGGAAACGTGTGGTTGACCTTAATGACCGTGCGCTTCGTCATGTAAATGTTGGTCTTGGTGGACCTCTTAACGGTATTCCACGTGAAGATGGTTTTGATATTACTGTTGCGTCTGAAATCATGGCGATTCTTTGCTTAGCTACTGATATTAAAGACCTTAAAGAACGTTTGGCTAACATTGTAGTTGCCTACCGTTATGACCGTACACCTGTTTATGTACGTGATCTTGAAATCGAAGGTGCGCTTACACTTATTCTTAAAGATGCCATCAAACCTAACTTGGTACAAACAATTTATGGGACACCAGCTTTGGTACACGGTGGTCCATTTGCCAACATTGCTCACGGATGTAACTCAGTTCTAGCTACATCTACAGCGCTACGTTTGGCAGATTATACAATTACGGAAGCAGGTTTCGGTGCTGACCTTGGTGCTGAAAAATTCCTTGATATCAAGACTCCAAACCTCCCAACAACTCCTGATGCTGTTGTTATTGTTGCGACACTTCGTGCCCTTAAAATGCACGGTGGGGTAGCTAAGACTGACCTCTCTGAAGAAAACGTTCAAGCTGTTCGTGATGGCTTCGCAAACTTGAAACGTCATGTGGAAAATGTTCGTAAATTCGGTATTCCAGCAGTCGTTGCAATTAACGAGTTTGTTGCTGATACAGAAGCTGAAATTGCAGCTCTTAAAGAACTTTGTGAAGAAATCGATGTTCCTGTTGAATTGGCTAGCGTTTGGGCTAATGGTGCTGATGGTGGTATTGACCTTGCCAACGCGGTAGTTGATGCTGTTGAAAATGGGAATGCTGACTATAAACGTCTTTATTCTGATGATGATAGCTTGGAAGCAAAAATCACTAAGATTGTTACTGAAATCTATGGTGGTAAATCAGTTGTCTTCGAGAAAAAAGCTAAAAATCAACTCAAACAATTTGCCGAATTTGGTTGGGATAAATTACCAGTATGTATGGCTAAAACACAATATAGTTTCTCAGATAACCAATTCTTGCTTGGAGCACCAGAAGGTTTTGATATCACTATTCGTGAGTTTGTTCCTAAAACAGGTGCTGGATTTATCGTGGCTCTTACAGGTGATGTTATGACCATGCCAGGTCTTCCAAAAGCTCCAGCAGCCCTTAAAATGGACGTAGCTGAAGACGGAACAGCTGTTGGTTTGTTCTAAGAAAAAATAACGATAAAAGGGCAGTACCTATTGGTGCTGTTTTTTCGTTCCAGTTATGAAAAACTTAAGGAAAGTATAGTAGACTGAATCTAAATAAAAGAAGATCAAAGCACTAGATGATTACGTGTATTTTAGATATAATGATAAGACTTAGTCAAAGTGTTCTTTGTATCTTTGGCACCTAGCAAGGGGGGATAACTATGATTAAAATATTACTAGTTGAAGATGATTTGAGTTTGTCCAACTCAGTTTTTGATTTTTTAGATGACTTTGCTGACGTTATGCAGGTCTTTGATGGTGATGAAGGCCTCTACGAAGCTGAAAGTGGTGTCTATGATTTGATTCTTTTAGACTTAATGTTACCTGAAAAAGATGGTTTCACTGTTCTTAGAGAATTACGTGATAAAGGTGTAACAACTCCTGTACTTATCATGACTGCTAAGGAAAGTCTAGACGATAAGGGACATGGTTTTGAACTTGGTGCGGATGACTATCTAACCAAGCCTTTCTACTTAGAAGAGTTGAAGATGCGTATTCAGGCACTTTTGAAACGCTCTGGTAAATTTGACCAAAACACACTTTCTTTTGGTGATGTTCGTGTCAATCTTGCTACAAATTCAACCTTTGTGGGTGATAAAGAAGTAGAACTTCTTGGTAAAGAGTTTGATTTATTAGT